>SKMG01000348.1 GCA_007121175.1 Trueperaceae bacterium
CGCCTGCGCGGCACCATCGACATCAGTTTCCTCGACAAGCCCTGGCTGGCGGTGGGCCCGCACCCAGGCGACCCTGAGCGCGACGTGCTGTACGTGACGTACACCGACTTCGAGCTCAACTACGAGGTCTTCTGGATCGGCGAGATCCCCGCCACCTTGCCGCGCGAGATGCGCACCACCATCCGGTTGGTCGCCTCGGAGGACGGCGGGCTGACGTGGAGCGAGCCGGTGGCGGTCAGCCCGACGGTGCGCCGCGGCTACGGCGAGCGCGAGACGGCCGAACTCGCCCCCGGCATGTTCGGGACGCGTCGCGTGGTGCAGGGCTCGCAGCCGGTGGTGGGGCCGGACGGCACGGTGTTCGTGGCCTGGTTCGACAGCACCGACGACGACAGCATGAAGGGCGTCGGCGAGATCTACGTCGCGCGCTCGGCCGACGCGGGAACGACGTTCAGCGAGCCACGCATCGCCTCGGTGTTCAACGAGATCGACTTCCGGCCGCGCAACGCCTTCTTCCGCTACTGGGGCGGCTCCTTCCCGCAGCTCGCCGTCGGGCCGGACAGCGAGCTCTACATCGTCTACGTCGCCAGGCCGCCGGACAAGCCGCACGACGACGGCGACGTCTTCCTGGTGTCGTCGCGCAACCTCGGCGAGAGCTGGACGCGACCGCGGCGCCTGAACGACGACCGCGGCGCCGCCTTGCAGTTCTTCCCGGCGATCGACGTCGGTCCCGACGGGGTGGTGCACGTGATGTGGGGCGACATGCGCGACGACCCGTCGCAATCGCGTTACCACATCTACTACACGCGCTCCGAAGACGGCGGCGCCACCTGGGGCTTCGAGATCGAAGAGCTGGAGTTGCGCGTCGGCGACATGCGGGTGACCGACTTCGCGTCGAACCCCAGCCGCGGCTTCCCGTTCGGTCTGTTCCTCGGCGACTACTTCTCCATCAAGGCGACCGAGGACGACGTCTACATGGTCTGGGCCGACACCCGGCTCGCCGAGTTCGGCGGCGCCAACCAGAAGATCGGCTTCGCGCGCCAGCGGGCGATCGCCTCGCCGGAGGTGTTCATCTCGCCCCCCGCCGGGCCGGGCGGGCAGGAGGTGACGCTGCAGGGCTTCGACTTCCAGCCCGACATGAACGTGTTCGTCCAACTCGGTGACGCCACCATCGCGTTCGCGCGCACCAACGCCGACGGGCGCTTCAGCAGCCGGCTCTACATGCCGGTCACCGGCGAGGGCGCCCAGACCGTCCGGGTGGTCGACGCCAGCGGCAACGTCGCGGGCACCTCGTACTACACCGAGTTCGGGTTCGGCAACATCGAGGCGATGATGCGCGACCTCGGTCGGCGCATCGACGAGCTCGGCGAAGAGCGCGAGGCGTCCGCCGCCGCGGCGCCGCCGAGCACGAACGTTCCGCTGATCCGCCTGGCCGGTCTGCTGGGTCCTCCGGGATGGCTGGTGGTGGGAGCGCTGCTGGCCCTCGCCGGCACGAGGGTGCGCCGCGCCGCGCGGAGGCGCGAGTGAGGAGTCGATCATGCTGAGACACGTCTCGCGAGCGGTTCAGCCGGCACGCGCGGGGCGCCTGCAGGCCGCGGCGCTGGCGGCGGCCCTGGCGGCCGCCACGCTCCTCGCCGGCCCTACGGCGGCGCAGGCGCATACGCCGCCGCACGACCGGCCCGGACCAGCGGCGGAGCGGTTGCTGTTCCGCTCGTTCCACGTCGACCGAGCGCCGCTCGACCTGCGCGCGGGGAACATGGACCTCTACCTCTTCGGCATCCGTACCGACGCCGCGATCGGCCTGCGCGGCGCAGACGACGTCCAGCTGTTCGACGCCCCGGCGACGACGCTCTCGCTGGTCCTCAATCCCGCGCCGGCGCCGGGAGGCAGGCTGAACCCGTTCTCGTTGCCCGAGGTGCGGCGCGCAGTGCAGTTCCTGGTCGACCGCGAGTTCATCGCCCAGGACCTCTACCGCGGCACCGCGATCCCGATGGTGTCGCACGTCAGCCCGCTCGATCACGACTACCTGACCGTCTTTGAAATCGACCGCGGCGCCGGCATCCGGTATGACCCCGAGTACGCGCGAGCGACGATCGACAGGGCGATGACCGAGGCCGGAGCGGAACGCGTCGACGGGCGCTGGCACTACGGTGGCCAGCCGATCCGGCTTCGCTTCATCGCGCGCGTCGAGGACGAGCGGCGCGAGATCGGCGACCTCCTTCGCGCCGAGCTCGAGCGCGCCGGCTTCGACGTGACGATGTCGTACCAGAACTTCGCGCCGGCGGTGCTGGCGGTGTACGCGACCGATCCTGCGGCCTTCGAGTGGCACCTCTACACCGAGGGCTGGGGGCGGAGCTCGCCGCAGCGCTACGACGTCGGCACGGTCAACGCCATGAACGCCCCCTGGCTCGGCAACATGCCGGGCTGGCGCGAGGTCGGCTTCTGGCAGTACGAGCACCCGCAGCTCGACGCGCTCGGCCAGCAGCTCTTCCGCGGCGAGTTCACGAGCCGCGAGGAGCGCGACGCGCTCTACGCCGAGATGACCGAGCTCGGCCTCGAGGCGTCGGTACGGATCTGGATCGCCACGGTGGTCACCTCCTTCGCCGCCGGCGCCGAGCTGCAGGGCGTCACCAGCGACGTGGTGGCGGGACCGCGCTCGCCGTGGACGCTGCGCGAGGCCTTCGTCGCGGGGCAGGACGACCTCACGGTGGGCCACCTGTGGGTGTGGACCGAGCGCACCACCTGGAACCCGATCGGTGGCTTCGGCGACGTGTACGGCATCGACCTGTGGCGCAACCTGGCAGACCCGCCGCTGTGGAACCACCCCTTTACCGGCGTGCCGCAGCCGTTCCGGGCCCGCTACGAAGTCGAGACGGCCGGGCCGACCGGCGCCCTGACGGTGCCCGCGGATGCGCGGCGCTGGAACGTGCACTCGCGCAGCTGGGAGCCCGTCGCGGCGGGAACGACGGCGCGCAGCAAGGTCACCTTCGACTACGGCGACTACGTCGGCGCCCGCTGGCATCACGGTCCGGAGATCACGCTCGCCGATGCCGTCTACGGCATCACCCAGTCGTTCGATCTCGCCTTCGACCCCGACCGGTCGCGTATCGAGGTAGCGCTCGCGTTCACCTCGCGGCCGTACCTGGAGACGCTGCGAGGCTACCGGATCGTCGACGAGGCGCGCCTCGAGGTGTACGTCGACTTCTGGCACTTCGACGACGACTCGATCGCCTCGTACGCCAGCCCGACCTCGTTCGGCATGCCTTGGGAGGTGCTCGCGGCGATGGACGACCTGGTCTTCGCGCAGCGCCGCGCGGCCTACAGCGACACGGCCGCGGCCCGCTTCAACGTGCCGTGGCTGAGCTTGGCGCTCAATCGCGACGCTCGGCTCGTCGAGCGCACGCTGCGTCAGCTCGCCAGCCGCGGGGCTATCCCAGAGGGCGTGTTCGCCTTCGGTGAGCGCGCGCTCGTGTCGGACGAGGACGCGCAGGCGCGTTACGACGCGGCGCTCGCCTGGTTCGCGGAGCACGGCCACCTGGTCATCAGCAACGGCCCGTTCTGGTTGGCGCGCTACGATCCTCCGGCGCAGTTCGCCGAGCTGCGAGCCTTCCGCGACGAGCGCTACCCCTTCCGCCCCGGCGAGCGCTACCTCGGGCAGGCCCCGACCCTGGCCATCGCACCGCCTCAGGACCTCACGGTCGGAACAGGCGACGAGGCGCAGCTGTCGGTCGAGGTCGACGGCCCCGGCACCCTGCAGCTCCGGTACCTGCTGTTCGACCCCGCGCTCGGCACGGTGGTGAAGAGCGGCGCCGCCGAAGACCACGGCGCCGGCGCCTTCTCGGTGACGTTCGCCCCGGAGCTGACCGCCGGCTTGTTCCCGGGCCTGTACCACCTCTACCTGGCGGCCTCCTCGGACGCGTTGGCGCTCATCAGCGAGCGCCGGCTCGACCTGGAGGTCGTGCCGTAGCGTGAGCCCGTCGCTGCTCAGGCCCTTGTTGGTGCGGGCCGCAAGCCTGCTGCTAGTGCTGGTCGCCGTGCTGGTGCTGCTGGTCGTGAGCCTCGGCGC
>SKMG01000069.1 GCA_007121175.1 Trueperaceae bacterium
GTCGTCGCCGCTGAGGCCGAAGCGCGCAGGTCTTCCGGGAAGGGCATGAGCGCGCAAGAGATGCTCGAACGGTTTGGGCACGTCTGAGGCCCGAGGAGGATGCCGTGACCACGATACCCCCGCCCCAGCGCGACCCCACCAACGACTTCTCGCTGGTGGTCGCCACCGCCAACGGGACCGGCTCGCAGACGGCGAACCTGACGCTGCTGCGGGCGTTCTTCCACATGGGCATCCCGGTGAACGGCAAGAACATCTTCCCCTCGAACATCCAGGGACTGCCCACCTGGTATCACATCCGCGTGAGTCGGCACGGCTACCTCGCACGACGCACGTCGGAGGTGCTGGTCGCGTTCAACCAGCCCACCGTGAACGCCGACCTGCGCGCGCTGCCTCCGGGTGGCATGGCGCTCATCGACGACGGACTGACCGTCTCCGTCGAGCGCGACGACATCCACTCCTATTGCATGCCGGTCAAGGCGCTGATGGCCGAGCACCAACAGCGCGGCAAGCTGCGTGACTATCTGGCGAACATGATCTATGTCGGCGTGCTCGCACACCTGCTCGAGATCCCGATCGACGCGCTCGAGGCGGCGCTGTGCACCCAGTTCGGCGGCAAACGGGCGCTGATCGGCGCCAACATGGCCATCATCCGCCCGGCGTTCGAGTGGGCCGCAACTGAGCTGGTCAAGACCGATCCGTACCGCGTCGCTCCGATGGAGGCCACCGAGGACCTCATCATCATGACCGGGAATGAGGCCGGGGCGCTGGGCAGCGTGTTCGGCGGCGTGACGGTCGCACCCTGGTACCCCATCACGCCCTCGACGTCGTTCATCGATGCGCTGCGCGGCTTCCTCCCCGAGCTCCGGTCCGGGCCTGACGAGGCACCCTCCTACGTGGTGATCCAGGCCGAGGACGAGCTCTCGGCCATCGGCATGGTGGTCGGCGCCGGCTTCGCGGGCGCGCGGGCGCTCACCGCCACCAGCGGACCAGGCGTCTCGCTGATGGCCGAGTTCGCCGGGCTCGGCTACTTCGCCGAGGTGCCGGGCGTGATCTGGGACGTGCAGCGGGTCGGACCGTCGACCGGCCTGCCGACCCGCACCAGCCAGGGTGATCTGCGCTTCGTGTACGGTCTGGGGCACGGCGACGTGCGGCACGTGGTGCTGCTGCCGTCCTCGATCGAGGAGTGCTTCGAGTTCGGTTGGCGCTCGCTCGACCTCGCCGATCAGCTGCAGACGCCGGTGTTCGTCCTGTCCGATCTCGACCTGGGCATGAACAACTGGATGGGACGCGCCTTCTCGTACCCTGACCGACCGCTGCAACGCGGCAAGGTGCTCAGTGCCGAGCAGGTCGCGGAGCAGGGATTCGCCCGCTATCTCGACTTGGACGGCGACGCGATCACCTACCGGACGCTCCCGGGCAACCCCGCACCCGGCGCCGGCTACTTGGCGCGCGGCACCGGGCACAACTCGCTGGCCGTCTACAGCGAGCGCTCGGACGACTGGGTCGAGAACACCGATCGTCTGGCGCGGAAGTTCGAGACCGCGCGCGGCTACCTGCCGAGCGCGCTCGAGGAGCGCGTCGACGGGGCGACGGTAGGGGTGATCGGATACGGGACCACCCGTTACGCGATCGAGGAGGCGCGGGATGCCCTCGCGCAAGACGGCCTGGTGTGCTCGAGCATGCGGCTCCGGGCGCTGCCGTGCGGCGAGGAGGTACGCCGCTACCTCGAGGCGCACGAGCGCGTGGTGGTGGTCGAGATGAACCGCGACGGGCAGCTCGCCGAGATCTTGCGCGCCGAGTACCCGCAGCTCGCGCCGCGGATCGCCAGCATCGCCTTCCTCGACGGCATGCCGTTCACCGCGGACTTCGTCAGCGGTCGCCTGCAGCCCTTCCTCACTCCCGACTCCGTGGAGGTGGCCTGATGGATCGACCGCGCACCATCGCCAGCAACGCCGCCGGTCTGTCCCGGGCTGACTACGGTGGCAAGTCCAGCACGCTCTGCAAGGGGTGCGGCCACAACTCGATCGCCAGCCAGATCATCCAGGTGGCGTTCGAGTTGGCGCTGAGGCCGCACGAGGTGGTGAAGCTCTCCGGCATCGGCTGCTCCAGCAAGTCAGCAGCTTACTTCCTCGGCACGTCGCATGGCTTCAACGGCCTGCACGGCCGCATGCCCTCCGTGGCGCAGGGCGTGCTGGTCGCCAACCACACCGTGCGCGCGATCGGGGTCAGCGGCGACGGCGATACCGGCTCGATCGGGCTCGGTCAGTTCAAGCACCTGCTCAGGCGCAACACCCGCATGGTGTACGTGATCGAGAACAACGGCGTCTACGGGCTCACCAAGGGCCAGTTCTCGGCGACTGCCGAGGAGGGGCTGCGGCTGAAGTACGCCGGGCACAACGAGCTGCCGCCCATCGACCTGTGCCAGGAGGCCATCGCGGCGAGCTGCGGCTTCGTAGCGCGCTCCTTCGCCGGTGACGCGAAGCAGGTGCGCGAGCTGCTGAAGGCCGCCTTCAGCCATCGCGGCACCGCTGTGCTCGACGTCATCAGCCCCTGCGTGTCGTTCAACAACGACGACGAGAGCCCGAAGAGCTACGTCTACGGTCGGCACCACGAGCGGCCGCTGCAAGAGCTCGGGTTCATAGCGCCGGCCGACGAGATCGTCATCGGCGACACCGAACCCGGGGAGTTGACGATGGTGTCGCTGCATGACGGCTCGCGCCTCAAGCTCCGCAAGGTCGAGGAGGGGTACGACCCCACCGACCGCGCGGCGGCGATGGCGCGTCTCATCGAGGCCGAGCGGCGCCAGGAGTTCATCACCGGGCTCTTGTACTACGACGACTCACGCCCCTCCTACGCCGAGGCGGCCCGGCTGCCCGAGACGCCGCTGGCCACCTTGCCCGACGCCGCGCTGCGGCCGCCGCCGGCGGCGCTCGAGCGCACCTTGCAGCGCTACCGCTAGGCGTCGACGCCGACCGTGCGTCTCGGAGTCATCCCCGAGGGCCCGCTCGAGTGGCTGGCGCTGCGCACCGGCCGGGTGCCGACTCCGCTCGCCGAGACGCACCTGGCGGTCGCCTGGGCCCGGACGCTCATGGTCGCGACGCGAGCCGGCGTGTTCGAGGCGCTGGCCGAGCGGCCCGCCACTGCAGCGGAGGTGGCGTCGGCCTGCGGCTTCGTGGCCACCCCGGCGCGCCGGCTCCTCGACGCGCTCACCGGCATGGGCACGCTACTGCCGGCCGGCTCGGAGCGCTACCGGCTCAGCCCAGCGGCGCGGCGCTGGCTGCTGCGCGCCTCACCGCAGGCGGTGGTCGAGAAGGTGCTGTTCAGCTACGACGAGTGGCGCTTCATCGAGCACTACGACCGCTTCCTCGTAAGCGGCGAGTCGCTCGACATGCACCAGATGCTGGTGAGCGGGCGCGCTCCGGATCCCGATCCGCCGCGGTCGATCGGCGACCCCGAGGCCTACGGGCGCTACCAGCGCGGGCTGCACGCCCTGGCCGGGCTCGCTGCCAGCGACGTGGCGCGGCGCCTGCCGGTGCCACGCGGGGCGCAGCGGCTGCTCGACATAGGCGGAGGCCACGGGCGCTTCGCGGCGGCGCTGCTCCGGCGCTATCCGCGACTGCGCGGCACCGTGCTCGACCTGGCCCCGGCGGTCGAGGCCTCGGCCGCTCTGCTGGCGGCCGAAGGACTCGGGGAGCGGCTCGAGCACCGGGTGGGTGATGCGCTGCAGGACGATCTCGGTGCTTCGTCGTGGGACGTGGTGCTCGCGTCGCAGCTGACGCATCACCTCGACGACGAGACCAACCGCGTTCTGGCGCGGCGCGTCGCTCGCTCGCTGCGACCCGGGGGCCTGTACGTGGTCCAAGACCTGGTGCGTCCGGCCACGCCGACCGAAGCGCGGCGAATGCGGCTCGGAGCGCTGCTCGACCTCTACTTCGCCGCCACCAGCGGCGCAGGCACCTTCACGCTGGGCGAGATGCGGGCCTGGTTCGAAGCCGCGGAGCTGCGGCCGCTGCGCCCGCGCTGGCTGCGGACGCTGCCGGGCATGGCGCA
>SKMG01000354.1 GCA_007121175.1 Trueperaceae bacterium
CGCTTCCCGCCCAGCCGCAGCCCGAGCAGCGGATGCGGCATACGGTCGACGTAGCGGGCGAGGGTCGCGAGTTCGGCGGGTGTGTCGGCATACGCCAGGGCCCGCGTGGCCCGACCGCTTCCGAGCTTCCCTCCGATACGGCCGGCATCGGCGAAGAGGTCGCCGAGCGGCCGCCAGGCCCGCTGCCCGAGCAAGGTCGTGACCGAGCGCGCCAGGCCACTCGAGAGCGTGCCCGCCCGACGCGCCACCTTCAGGAGCGCGTTGCCGGCACCGACGTGCGGCGCGAAGGTGAGCACCAGGCCCGCGGTGGACAGCGCCACCAGCACCGGGTCGGTGTCGTCGCCGTGCCCCCAGGCGACCGCCTGACGGGTCAGGTCGCGCACGTCGCCGAAGACCACCAGGTCGCTCGCCACGGCGCAACCGACGCCGGTCGCGTCCTCGCCGCGGCCCGTCCACACGCCCTGCCAGCAGCGCTCGAGGTGCGCCGAGAGGCTCTCCCAGCGGGCCCGCGCTTGCGCCTCCTGCGCCTCGCAGCCGCCCGCCTCGGCGAGCTCGAGCGCGTCAGACAGCCGATCCTCCAGCAGTGCGCGGTCGGCCTCGTCGCAGAACGGGTAGGGCTCGAGCGCCTCGACGAACGGGCCCGACGCCTCCAGCCACACCTTGGCCCCGAGCGCCGCGAGCCCGAACGCGACGAGCAACGGGGCGAGCAAGATGCGCAAGAGGCGCCACGGCCAGCCACCGATCATCCACCGAGTGTAGCCGCCGACCGGTATGGCTGCTCGCGCTAGCGCGCCGGCCGACCGGAGTCAGGGCCACGCTGGTGCCGCAGCCCCACACGCGCGAAGCCGGCCCCGAACCACGGGAGCCGCACGCCGACGCCCGGCACGAGTACCTCGTGCGCGCCGCGGCCGCACCCCGAGGCGGCGCGCAGCGTGCGCAGCACCGGACTGAACACCCCCTCCTCGAGCCCGCCGCCGAGCTCGAGGAGGTCGAACGCGCCACGCTCGAACGCCCGGCTGACGCCGTCGTCCCAGACCATGACGCCGTGCACCTCACCCGTCTCGCTGGGGAAGGCCAGCCAGCTGACGTCCGGAGGCGCTACGCCCGCGCCGCCGGCCAGCCAGGGCGGGTTCTGCGCCGCGGCGTTTGAGTCGATCCGCGCCAGGGGTAGGGCATGGCCTTCGCGCAGCAGCAGCGGCGGGCTGCCCAGCGGCGCCTCCAGCGTGACCCAGTCAGCGCCCTCGAGCACCCGCCCGCTGGCGAGCTCCAGCCAGCGTCCGGGCGGCAGCTGTGCGCGGCGGCTGGTGGCACCTCTCTCCAGCACGGGCGCCACCAGCAGCGCGTCGCCGAGCATGTGCACGTGGCTCTCGCGCCAGCCCGGACGCCAGCGCTGGAAGCCGTACGCCAGCGGCCTGGTGAGCGGTGATCCCTGCTCGCATGAGGCGCGCATCAGGACCTCGAGGTATGGCACCAGCGCAGTCCGCAGCGTCATGAGCCTTCGGACCAGCGGCAGCACCTCGGGATGGGACCACGGCTCGGTAGCGCTGCCGTCGTCGTTCCAGGAGTGGATGGTGAAGCGTGGCATGGTGATGCCGTGCTCGATCCAGCGGACCAGCAGCTCCGCGTCCGGCGGCGGTCCGGCGAAGCCGCCGACGTCGTGACCGTGGTTGGCCCAGCCCGAGAGCGACATGGACAGCCCCATCGGCACGTTGTAGGCCAGCGTGCGCCAGCTGGTGTGATTGTCGCCCGACCAGGTCTGCGCATAGCGCTGCATGCCGAGCCCGCCCGAGCGGCTGACCTGGTAGTCGCGCGCCTCCGGCCTGGCGTCGCGCTGCGCGGCGCGGCTGGCGTGGTTCATGAGCAGCGCCAGCGTCGGCCGTAGGTCGCCGACCTCGCCAGCGGCGCAGCGGGCGGCGTCGTCATCGATCCCGAACTCGTTGTTGTCGTTCCAGCTGGCGTCGATACCGACCTCGAGGAGGCTGCCGCGCAACCGCTCGCGCCACCAGCGGTAGGCGCCGGGATCGGTGAAGTCGACGAAGCTCGCCGCGCCGCCCCAGAAGCGCCCCAGGTAGGGCGCTTCCGCGGCCGGCTCACCGCTCGCCTCACTGACCGCCTCGACGGCCGGCTCTGCGGCCGGCTCTGCGGCCGGCTCGGCGGGCGCTGAGGCGGCCCGCACGAAGGCGCCTCGTGCTGAGAGCTGCCGGTACTCCGGGTGCGTCGTGAGCAGCGCCGGTTTGACGTTGGCGAGCGTCCGGATGCCGGCGCGCACGAGCGGCTCGAGCATCGCCGCGGGCTCGGGCACGCGCCGCTGGTTCCAGGTGAAGACGTACCTCAGACCGTCGTCGGCGCGCGAGTAGCCGCTCGACAGGTGGAAACCGCTGCAGCCGACGGCGTGACGTTCGAGCTGCCGGACGAAGCCGGCGAGCTCGGCGCCGGGGTCGTCGGCGTCGGTGTAGCGCATGGTGGAGCCTAAGTACCCGAGCGACCAGCGCGGCGGCCTCGGAGGGTAGCCGGTGAGGTCCTGCAGCCGGCGCACCACGTCCGGCAGCCCGGGGCCGAGCAGCACGAAGCAGTCGAGCTCACGCGCCGCCAGCTCGGCGTACCGGTAGGGGCCGAAGTAGTTGTCGACCTCGCTGCCGAAGTCGAAGACGGCCTCCGCGCCGCTGTCGTACAAGAGCCCGGCGGCGTGGCCCGCGGAGGTGAGCGAGATCACCACCGGCAGGTGTTTGTAGAGCGGGTCTCCGTACGCGGCGTCGTACGCCAGCGCGTCAGTGGGACGCAGGCGGTAGCGTCGATGATGCCGATCGAGCTCGCCGCTGACCTCGCCGAGCCCGAGGTAGACCTCGGCCGGGTCTCGCCGGAGCGTGTGCCGCACGCCGCGCTGCCCGGCCGCCCGGAATCGGTAGCCGACCTCGGGGTGGTCGGCCAGCACCGGCGTACCGTCAGGTAGGCACCAGCGGAGTGAGAAGGGCGACAAGGTGACCTCGACCCTGACGCCCTCACCGCAGAGCGTCAGCTGACCGGGCCGGAGCTCGATCCTAGGCTCGGGGCAGCCGAAAGCCGAGAGGTCATCGCGCTCGCGGCCCTCTGGCGTGACGTCACCCAGACGCCCCACGACCGACCACGTGCGCCGCACGCTGGCGCTGCCAGCGGGCTGCCACTGCAGCCGCACCACGTCCGGCTCGAGCAGCGTCAGCAGTGCCCTGGCCGGGCCGCCTTCCGCCTCGAACAGCAGGCGCGGCCCGTCGCGGCCCAGGTACCGCATAGCACCCTGTTCACGCCACACGCTGCACCTCCAACTGCTGAGAGGCCGGCAGCCTCGACGATGGCTCACGCGTAGGTCCCTGACGACACCGAATGCGCTTTCGCGCGCTTTGACGGCGCGGCCGGCCCCACCGTATACTCGACGCGCAATCATCCGCAAGGCGTAGGTCGAGGCGAGCGACTCGTCGAGTCTCCAGGCGTCAGCCCACCGATAGCGTCGGCCGTCTCCCCCTGCGCCCACCGGATGGCGCGCTTCGCTGCGGCGTGGAGCTGCCAGCGGGCGAATGCCGTCACGTCCTCGTTTCGGGAGGTCTACATGTCCAGGCGTCTTGGCATCACTGCACTCCTCGCCGCAGCCCTGCTGCTCTTCGCCGCAGCGGCGGCCCAGGTCGAGCTGCGTCTCACCTGGTACGACGACGGTCCCGAAGGCACCGTCGTGCGCGAGCTGCTCGACCGCTTCGAGGCCGAGAACCCCGACATTCGGGTGGTGATGGACACCGTGCCGTACGCCACGGGCATCCTCCAGTCGCTCCCGCTGCAGCTCGCCTCCGGCGAGGCTGCCGATATGGCCCGCGTCACCAACCTCGGAGGGCTGTCCGAGTACTGGCTCGACATGCGGCCCTACCTCGACGACCCGGAGTACTGGGAGACCAACTTCGGGCCCTTCCTCGATTGGATGCGACCCGAGGGCTCGGACGCCATTCCGGGCTTCATGACGCAGCTCACGGTCACCGGTCCCTTCATCAACCGCACCCTGTTCGACCAGGCCGGCGTCGA
>SKMG01000372.1 GCA_007121175.1 Trueperaceae bacterium
GAACCGAAGCGCGCGAACATCTGCCCGAACTCGAGACCGACGTACGAGCCACCGACCACGACGAGGTGCTCGGGAAGCTCCCGAAGGTCGAGGAGGCCGGCGTTGTCGAGCCAAGGCACCTCGTCGAGTCCGGCGATACGGGGCACCCTCGGACGAGCGCCGACGTTGATGTGCACGAACTCGCCCTCGATGCGGAGCTCGCCCACTCGGATGACCCGCGCCCCCTCGAAGCGGGCGCTGCCGCGGATGAGGGTGACGTTCGACTTCGCTTCGAGCATGCTCATGAGGCCGTCGCGGCTGCCGTGCCGCAGCTCGTCCATCCGTTCCATCACGCGCCTGAAGTCGACGCCGACCTCGCCCGTCGTCACGCCATACTCACCCGCCCGGCGCGCCATGTGGGCGACTCGCGCACTCGCAACCAGCGTCTTGGTGGGCGTGCAGCCGACGTTGACGCACGTTCCGCCGACCGCTCCCTCCTCGATCACCGCCACCGCGGCGTCGGGCGGGAGGCCGACGACCAGCGTGCCCATGGCTTGGCCGGATCCGACGATGACGTGGTCGAACGTAAGCGTGGACCGGCGAGGGTCAGCGGTGCGTGGTCCTGGAAGCCTAGCCATGAAACACCAGGCGATCGGGGTGCTCGAATCGGAACTCCTGCGTCCGGATCATCTCCAGCGTCGCTTCGATCGATCGATCACCCCAGAAGGTTCCTCGGTACGCGAAACGCACCATGCCGTCGGGGTCGACGATGACCGTGGTGGGGCGGTTCACGAACTCGCCGTGAACGGCGAACGCCATCGGGTCGGTGCCGTAGCCTGCGCCGACGGCGCCGGCGAGATCGACGAGGTGCGGCCACCAGATGCGCTCGGTGTAGACCTCACGAAACCACTCCCGCGAGCCCCACAGCTCAGGCTCGATCTCGAGACCCACCATCAGGCGGGCCCGCCACGTATCGTGCGCCTCGAGCGTGACGACCTGCACGCCCTCGTCCGCGAACGCCTCTCGTAATGCGATGAGCTCGGCGAACTCGCGGTGGCATACGGGGCACCAGTCCGCGAACACCCACACCAGGACCAGCCAACGACCGCGTGCCTCCGCCGAGTGCCAGGCGCGTCCCTCCGTGTCCTCGAGCGAGAACGTGGGCGCCACGTCTCCTGAACGTGCCGGACCGAATCGACGCTCCGGCACGTTCAGGAACGCAACGCGCTGGGCCTCGCTCCCCACGGCGCCCGCCTCGATCTGCGACGCGGCCAGTTCGAGCTGATGGCGCACGTCGGGGTGCGTCTCCTGTTGCCTCCGAGCCCGTAGGATTTCGAGCGAACCGGTAGCGCCGGACTCGCCCAGCGCGATTGCGGCGTACACACGTGCGACAGGTTCTGGATCCTCGAGGAGCATCCGTTCGAGCTCCTCGGCGGCGTCGCTCGCGCGAGCGACTCCCAACGCTGCCGCGCTGAGGTACCGAACGTCGAGATCGTCGTCGACGAGGCCGGTCGCGACCTGCAGGGGAGCCCTCAGCGCGACGGCGGTGAGGTCGCGCACCGCCGCTAAGCGCATGCGCCCGTCATCGTCGTCGAGGTCCGCGACACCAGGCTGCCCTAGGGCGCGATCGACCGTGAACGTCCGACGAGCGGGTTCGAGCGGGTGGAAGTCGTGTGAGCGGATGCGCTCGAGTATGGGTTCGACCATCGTGGCAGCGTAGGACGTGGCGCTCGCGCCGTCCGTCAACACGCGTACGCCAGCGCGCCTCGTCCCGGACGGGCGACCGCCGGACGAGGCGCCCGGCCCCGAGCCACCACGAGGAGCGCACCCGGTCGGTGCCGGACGCGCTCCTCGGACGCTGCAGGCGGCGGCCGCGATCGGCCCCCCGCGGCGAGCGTGCGCCGCCTTCGCGGCGCCAAGGTCGGTCAGTCGGTCGAACTCGGCACGCCGTCGGGATCGCCGAGCCCGGGGAAGGTCAACACGTTGCGGATGTTGGCCTGGGTGCGGCCGTCCTCGAGTGTCCGCGGCGCCGAGATGCCTTGGGCGAGGCCCTCGCCCCACTCGGGATGCCACAGGTCGCAGAGGAACATCATGCCGGTGTCGGTGGCGATGATGGCGGAACCCGACCGGTAGTGGATGACGAGATCGTCGCCGTCTGGCACGTCGATGTTGTACTCACCGAAGACGAAGAAGGCGCCCTCCGGCACCTGCGTGCCGGCGAACTCGCCGCCGAGCGTGACGCCGTCGGGATCGGTCACGGTGAGCATCCAGCCACCGTCACGCACCACCCAGCCCTCGCTCGGGACGGCCTCCTCGGACGAGACGTACACCCGATACTCGTTGCGCGGATCGACCATGAAGTCGGTGAACATCAGGCCGTCCTGGGTCTCGGGATCCAAGCCGAAACGCTCGGCGAAGAATGCCAGCGCATCAGCCCGGTTCTGGGCGATGTCCGCGTCGGAACGCCCCATGATCTCCCGATGCCAGTACTCGGCGTCGGGCGCCTCATAGTTCGGATCGTCAGCGTCGTACACGCCGGTACCGAGGTAGACGAGCATGGTGTCGAAGCCCGCGGGCGGCTCTTGCGAGGCGACACCCTGGGCCGTCGCCGTCGTGGCGCTCACGGCCAGCAGCAGTGCTAACGCGACGGTGAGGGTGTTCACGGCGGTGCGGATCTGTGCTAGCGTTCTCATGGCTATCGAGTTCCTCTCGAGTGTCTGTAGGGCCCACGTGCTGCCTGCCCGGACGCCGTGGGCCTCGCTCATGGTCATGCGGCAGATGGTCGTCTTTGCGTGGGTCACCTCCCTCCGATGGGAAGGGCGACCGTAGCAGCCTGGCTTCGCCTTCCGCCGTCAACCTGTTGACGAATCGGCGCCCATCGCAGGGTGGGGGCGAGGACGCGGAGCACGGCCGATGCCGACGCCGGCAGGCCCGAGTCCTCCGCGCGGCCGCTCCGTTGACAGCGACCGCGGCAGGCCCTAGACTGGCCGTATCGGTAGGTTAAACGTTTAACCCACGATCCTCCTCGCTGGGAGTGATCGCTGCACGACGGAGGCGCGATGGCGAGACTCAAGGACGTTGCGAAAGCGGCCGGCGTGTCGATCGCGACGGTGTCGAACGTGCTCAACGGCACCAAGGCGGCCACCCCCGAGGTCCACCAGCGCGTGCTCGACGCCATCGCCACGCTCGACTACCGACCGAACCTGCACGCCCGCTCGCTCCGGACCGGCCAGAGCCGCACGCTCGGCGTCGTGGTGCCTGACCTGACCAACCCGTACTTCCCGGCGCTGGTCCAGGCCATCGAGATCACCGCCCGCTCCGCCGGTTACGCGCTCATCGTGATGGACGCCGGCAACGACGCCGAACGCGAAGCCGAAGCGCTGACACTCCTGACCTCGTACCGCGTCGCTGGCGTCGTCTGGGTGCCCGTCGGCGAGCAACACATCACGGAGTGGCCCTTCCCCGTCGTGACGGTCGATCGGCCGGTGCCGGGCTGCGATACCGTCGTCGCCGATCACCTACAGGGCGGGACCCTCGTCGCCCAGCACGCGGTCGCACTCGGTCACCGGCGCGTGGGGCTCCTCTCGGGCCCATGCTCGCTCGCCAGCGCAGCGTTGCGGCGCGAGGGCTTCCTCCACGCCGCGACGGGTTTGCTCGAGCTCGCTTGGGAGTACGAGGTCCCGTTCTCGAGCGAGTTGCCGCCTGGTGTGACCGCACGCCTCACCGAGCCTGGCTGCAGCCTGGTGGTCTGCGCCAACGACGCGGTGGCGGTGGGCGTGCTGCGGGCCGTGCGGGCGGCGGGTCTGCGAGTTCCCGAAGAGCTCTCGGTGATCGGCTTCGACGACGTTCCCTGGTCCGACTTCATCGACCCGGCGCTCACGACCGTGCGCCAACCGCTCGCCGCGCTCGGTGCCGGCGCCGTTGCGATGCTCCATGCGCGCATCACCCGGCCTGGCCTCCCGCTGCAACGCCAGACGCTGCCGGTCGAACTCATCGCCAGGCGCTCGGCCGTGCAAGCGCCGATCGGCCCTCCGTCGGTCGGCACAGTCCCGGTC
>SKMG01000398.1 GCA_007121175.1 Trueperaceae bacterium
CGGACGCCGGCCCCGGCTCGGTGATCGGCCTGCCGTCGTCGCCGGCGGCGCCCAGCGGCACGCGCGCCTCGCCGCGGAAGCGCTCGAGCACGTTCGCCATCAAGGTCGGGAAGGCCGGCCGAAAGACCAGATCGGTCTGGCTCGGATGGGTCAGGAACTGCAGGATGCGGCCGCGCTCATCCTCGCGCCAACGCAGCACCGGCCGCAGGTCCGTGCTGCGCGCGAGGACCGTCCAGCGCGGGTCCTCGGGCTCCGCCCCGAGCTCGGCCTCGGCGGGAGCGAGGCCGACCACCACCTCGCGCAGATCGACGAAGCGCATGAGCCCATGAGCGCGGTCCCAGCTGCCGATCGTGACGTACTCGGGCGCCGGCTGCGGCGACGGCAGCAAGATCACGTCGCCGGTCGGGGCGTCGTCCGGGTGGAGGCCGGTCAGGACCCGCACGTCCGCAGGCGTGGTGCGCGCCAGCCCCGTCAGCCGCGTCGATACGCCTGGCACGGCGCGCAGCGCGCGCAGCACACTCTCGACCTCGGCATCCACGACCACCGTCAGCGGACGCTGCCCGGCGTACGCGACGTCGTCGAGCGCAAGCGCGTCGGTCGGCGGTAGCCCCACCAGTCGGGCTTCCACCACCCCGGCCGCGACGTCGATCGGAAAGGTCACGCTCGCCCGATCGCCCGAGGGGACGAGCAGCTCCGAGGCGGCGAGCAGAGCACCGTCTTGACGAAGCTCGACGCCTACCGAGCGCGGGCCGACGGCGTTCGAGGCCACCGCCACGAAGGCCTGCTGGATGCCGAGGTCGAAGCCGACGATGCCGATGTTCTCGCCGCTGCCGCCGACGTCGACACGAGTGACGCCGGCCCGTGCCGGACCGGGGTCGTCGCTCACCAGCACCACGCGCCCGGTGTCACCCGCGAGATCGCGCGCCAACGCGAGGGCGCGCTCGAGGTCAGCGCTCCGGTCGGCTGGAGCCAGGAGGTCGAAGGCGGCCTCGAGCTCGCCGCGATCGTCCGTGAACGGCAGCGCCAGGCGCGGCTCGAGCCCGGCCCGCACCAGGGCGACCTGACCGGCCTGCTGCGCGATCGTCATGACGGCGTCGCGGGCGCGCTCGAGCCGTGGACCCTCTGGATCGACCGCGGCCATACTCGCAGACGCGTCGATGATGGCGACCAGGTCGGGCGGCCCCTCCATCCGCAGGTCGGGCTGCGCCAACGCCAGGGCGGCGAGGGTGAATGCGAGCAGCTGCAACAGTAGCGACCAGGTCGCGGAGAAGCGGCGACGGCGCTCGGCCAGCTCGCGCGCCTGCTGCCACAGGAACAGCGCCGAGACGTCGAGACGTCGAGTCCGTGCCCGCAGGAAGTGCAGCGCCACCACGATCGGCAGTGCGGCCAAGAGCCACAGGAAGGCCGGCGCGGCGAACGTGAGGCTCACGCGCTACTCCGAGCTCGTCGGCGGCCGAAGGTAGCAGGGACGGGGGCGGCAGGTGCTCCGTGCACTCTTTCGAGAGCGTACCGCGAGACCCCGGGAGCGCCCGTACGCTGCGAGCCTGCGGCGCGATGGGAACGGCCTCGCTCGGCGCGACGCGAGGGGGCTCGCTCGGCGCGTCAGGCGGGCAAAATGCGCAGCACCACCAGGAGCCCGCCGCCGGCGTTCTCGATGGTGTGCTCGGTGCCGGCTGGCAGCGCCCCGAGCACGCCCTGGCCGAGCCTGGTCGAGCGGCCCCCCTCGCGGACGAGCGCCTCGCCCTCGAGGACCTGGTAGACGCAGCCGGCGGGCTCCACCGGGCCCTCGAAGCGCTGCCCGGCCTCGAAGGACAAGAGCTCGATCAACAGGCCCTCCTGGGAGACGAGCTCCTGACGTTGGACCTCGCGCAGCGAGAAGCGGCGGGCGTCGGCGATGGCATGGGTCTGCACGGGTGACCTCCTGAGTCGGCGCGGCTGGGACCGTCGGCCTGAGGGCGTGTAGGACGATGACGCTCCATCGTACGACGCCGCCGGGCGTGTGGAGAACGAAAGCGAAACTGTGGATAACCACGGTCGCCCTTGACAGCAGGGCGTCGACCTGGTAGGCGGACGATCCCCAGTGGCCGGTCGCGAAACGACGTCCAGCACGCGCGTAACGCGTTTGAGCCCTGCAGGTCGGCGCTTCTTGAGAATTGTGAGAGCTTGTCCACATGGCTGCGGAAAACTCGCCGCGGCTGTGGAGAACCGCGAGAAACGCGTCAGCGCGTGGACTTCGCGGCCGCGACGAAGCGCGAGAGCGCCGCATGGTCTTTGATCCCTGGCGACGTCTCGACCCCGCTCGAGACGTCGACGCCATCGGGGTCGAGCGCCTCCACCGCGGCCGCAACATTCTCGGGCGTCAGACCTCCCGCCAGCACCCAGCGCGACAGCGATCGCAAACGCTGCGCCGCCGACCAGTCGAAGGCCTCGCCCGAGCCGGGTCGGGGCCCGTCGACCAAGAGCGCGTCGACGCGCCCGTGCTCCAGCCACTCGGGCGCCAGCCCGTGGTCGCCGATCTCCGAGTCGGTGAGTCCCGGGCTGGAACCCGGTGTCGTGAGCCACGAGCCGTAGCGCACGGCCCGGATCAGCGCGACACGCTCCTGGAAGGCCCCCATGAACGATGCGGTCTCTGCGCCGTGGAACTGGACCGCACCGAGCCGCAGCCGCGTGATCGCCTCGTCGATGAACGCCGCCGGCGCGTCGACCACCACGCCGACGCGCACGACGAAAGGGCCTACCGGCGCCAGCGCACGCCCCGCGGTCGCGAGGTCGACGAGGCGCGGCGAGCGCCCCCAGAGGATGACGCCGAGCGCATCGGCGCCGGCCGCCTCGGCTGCCAGCGCATCCTCTGGCCGGGTGATGCCGCAGACCTTGACCCGGACCACGCCGCGCCCTGGCGCCACCTGCCGGGAGCGCTTCAGAACGCGTCGCGGACCAGCGTCACGCGCGCGCACTGTGCTCCACCTCGCACCAGGACGGCGTCGAAGCGCACGCTCGCCTCGTGCTTGGCGTGCTGAGCGAGCCACGCCGCAGCCGCGCGCCGCACCCGGGCGCACTTCGCGCCGGTCAGGCTCTCGGCGGCTCCGCCATAGGTGTCGCTGCTGCGCTGACGCACCTCGACGAACACGATCGTGTCGCCGTCAGCCATCACCAGGTCGAGCTCACCCGAACGCGAACTCACGTTGCGGCCGAGGGTGCGCCAGCCGCGGCCCTCGAGCCACCGCTCCACGCGCGCCTCGGCCCAGTGGCTCACCGGGGCGTCACGTCGAGCCGGTCGGCGTCGGCCCACAGGCCCTCGAGGTCGTAGAAGGCGCGCGCCTCGGGGCTCATCAGATGTACCACCAGTTCGCCGTAGTCGATCAGCAGCCAACGCTGTGACGGCCCCTCGACGCCGCGCGGGCGCCGGCCCATCCCCTTGAGCCGCTCGAGCACCGCCTCCTCGAGCGCCTGCAGCTGCAGGTTGGATTCGCCGGTGGCGAGCACGAACCAGTCCAGGCTCTCGGAGACGCCGCTGAGGTCGAGCACGGCGATGTCTTTCGCGCGCTTGTCGTCGAGCGCGTCGACGATCGCCTGGACCTCGTCCGGCACGACGGCGGTCGGGGACGTGTCACTCATGGATTGCCTCCTGAGATGATCGGTGGCAGGGCAGCGACCGGCGCCGGGCTACCTCCGGCGTCAGGCTCGGGCGCATCCTCGCCGAGGACGAGCTGGAGGCCCACCGGCCTCCCCTGCACGGTCGGCAGCCTATCGATCTGCTGCTTGCCGACCCCGAGCAGGTCGGCGTAGTAGTCGGCGTCGACCCAGTACGGGGCGGTGGCGACGAGGCGTGTGGCGGGATCGAACGCGGCCGTACCGAGGACCAGCGCCTCGCTCGGCACGCCCATCACGACCAGGCGCTCGGCATAGCGCTCTTCGAGCCCCTCGCGACCAGAGGCGTTGACGACCTGGAGCGGCACCGTGGGCGCCTCGGCGAGCACCCGTGCCGTGCCACCGAAGGTGTCTGCCAGGAAGCGATCGACGGCCACGCGGTCGAC
>SKMG01000215.1 GCA_007121175.1 Trueperaceae bacterium
GCCGGTTGCGTGAGCTGCTACTCGAAGCAGTGCACCGTGCCGTCGATCGCAGCCACGACGATGGCGTCGCCGAGCGCGAGCGGGCTCGCCTGGATCGGTGCGTGGGCGACCTGATGGCGCCCCAGCGGGCGTCCGCCGACCGCGTCGAAGGCGAAGAGCTCGCCGTTCTCGGTCGCGACGTACACGGCGCCGGCCGCGACCACCGGTGCGGCCGTGACGGGCGCGAAGAGCGGCTGCTCCCAGACGTCGTCGCCGCTGCGCAATGCCAGCGCGTGCAGCCGCTCGCCCCAGGACGCTACGAAGACCTGCCGGCCCGAGACGGCCGGGGGCGCCCACAGGTCGCCTTCGAGATCGTAGGTCCAGCGGACCTCGTGGCGCTCGAGGTCGAAGGCATGGAGTTCGCCCGAGCGCTCCGCGAGCAGCGCTACGCCGTCGACGGCGACCGGCGCGGCCACGCTCCTGCCGACCTCGACCTTGAAGCGGCGCACGCCGCGCTCGAGGCTGACAGCGTGCAGCCAGCCGGCGTCGTCGAACACCAATGCCTGGCCACGGTGGAGGCACGCGGCGCTGACCAGCGGCCGGCCGGCGTCGAAGCGCCAGCGCGGCGACCCGTGCTCGTCCCAACGCTCCAGTCGCCCGTCGCGACAGGTGACGATCAGGTCGCGCCCGTAGCGAGCCAAGCCGACGGCGTCGACGTCGTCGCGCGTCCAGGCCGGTTCGCCCCGCGGCCAGGAGAGCGCGCTCACCACGCCGTCGCGGCTCGCCACCACCAGCTGGCCGCAGGCGAAGACGGGCGGCGTCGCCACCTCGTCGCTGAGCGCGAAGCGAGCGCTGAGGCTGCCGTCGGCCGGGTGCAGCAGCGCCAGCTGGTCCGAGCGCAGCGACACGGCGATCCAGCCAGCGGCGGCGCCCAGACCCGCCGGCCACTGAGGCCCTTCCTCGAGGTGCCGCTGCCAGCGCAGACGCAGCGGTCGCGTCAGAGCGGGACCGCCCGGGTAGGCGCCGCGCAGGCCCGGTCCGGCACGCGGCAGCTCGCTGGCGCGCACGGGGACCGTCGCAGCGATGGCCCGCAGGCTCGACGCGACCGCCGCGGCCGAGGCCGGACGCTCCTCCGGGCGCTTCTCGAGCAGCGCATCGACGAGCTCCGCGAGCGGTGTCGGCACGAGCGGCGCCAGCTCGGCGACCGGTATGAGGTTGCCGTAGACGTGCTGGTAGAGGACCGCCTGATCGTTGTCGGCGTCGAAGGGCGCACGCCCCGTGAGCGTGCGGTAGAGCACCGCGCCGAAGGCGTAGAGGTCGACGGCCGAGCCGATCTCGACGCCGCCGGTGGCCTGTTCGGGCGCCATGTACTGCGGCGTGCCGAGCGTGAAGCCGGTGCGGGTGAGCTCGCGCGAGGTCTCCGTGAGCCGTACCAGGCCGAAGTCCATCACCTTCGGGTGACCGGTGCGCGTCAGCAGGATGTTGCGCGGAGTGAGGTCGCGGTGGATCATGCCCAGCCGGTGCACGTAGTTCAGCGCATCGGCGACGGTCGTGGCAGCGTCCAGCAGCGCCCCGGCCGCCTCAGGGTCGCCGTCGTACGGGCCGAGGTCGGTGATCGGTCCACCCTCGACGAGCTCCATGGCGAAGTACACGTGCTCGCCTTGGCCGAGGTCGTAGATGGCGACGATGCCTGGGTGGTTGAAGCGCGCGAGCGCCCGGATCTCACGCTTGAAGCGTTCGGCGTCGGTCTCGGTCAGGTGCGGTCGCAGCACCTTGAGCGCCACGGTTCGCTCGAGCCGGCGGTCCTGAGCGCGGAACACGTGCGCCATGCCGCCTTGCCCCAGCGGGCCCAACACGTCGTAGCGATCATCGATGACCTCGCCGGGCTGGAACACGGCGGCTCAGCCGTCGTCGAGCGACTTCAGCAGCTCAGGGTCGATCTGGCCGGACTCGACGGCGCGATTGAGCATAGCGATCCCCAGGCGCACCACCTCGGACTTGGAGATGAGCCGCTCGGGATTCGACAGCTGGTAGGCGGTCTTGGTGAGCAGCGAGTCCTGCTCCTCGCTGATCACCACCTGCAGGCGCTTGCTCTTCTCGCGTTTGGGCACGGGCTCCTCCGGTGACGCCTCATCGTAGCATGCGGTCGTGACGCTCGACACACCTCGTGTTGACATGCTGTATCATGCTACATACACTACTCTTGTGCATCATGTGTAACAACCTCATGGTGATGCGGAGGGGAGCGCGATGGAGCGTTCACGCCAGACGATGATCATCGAAGGCGGGCGGCCGCTGCGCGGCAAGATGAGCGTCCACACCGCCAAGAACTCCGCGCTCTACTTGATCCTCGCCAGCCTGCTCACCGACGAGCCGCTGCTCTTGCGCGATGTTCCGCGCTTAGCCGACGTGCTGGTCGAGCTCGAGCTGCTCGAGCACCTCGGCGCCGAGGTGCGCTGGGAGGGACCGGTCCTGCGCCTGCACGTGCCCGAGGTGAAGCGCAGCAGCGCGCCGTACGCGCTCGTGAGCCGCATGCGCGCCTCCTTCGTGGCCATGGGCGCCCTGCTGGCCCGCACCGGCCAGGCCCGCATCTCGATGCCCGGCGGCTGCGCGTTCGGTCCGAGGCCGGTCGACCGCCACCTCACCGCCTTCCGCGCGCTTGGTATCGAGGTCGACGAATCCGGAGGGGCATTCGCCGCCCGCAGGCGCGGGCGGCTCGAGGGGACCGCGACGTTCGAGGCGCCGACGGTGGGCGGTACCCAGAACGTCCTGCTCGCCAGCGCTCTGGGCGAGGGGCTGGTGACCATCGAGAACGCCGCGCTCGAGCCCGAGGTGGCCGACTTGTCGGCGTTGCTCAACGCCATGGGCGCCCGGATCGAGGGCGCGGGCACGCCGGTGATCCAGGTGCAAGGCGTGCCTCGCCTCCGCGGCGCCAGCTTCCGCCCCATCCCGGACCGCATCGAGGCCGGCACTTTCATGCTGGCCACCGCTGCCACCCGCGGCGACGTGGTGCTCGATGACCTGCGGCCGACCCACGTGCAAGCGGTCCTCGACGCGCTCGGCGAGACCGGCGTGCGGGTCGTGATCGAGGGCCCTCACAGCGTGCGCATCGATGCGACCGGCGACCTGGTCGCGACCGACATCACCGCGACCGAGTACCCGGGCATCCCCACCGATCTGCAGGCGCCCTTCGGCGCCTACCTCGCCACGTTGCCGGGGGTGAGCGTGGTCCGCGACCGGGTCTACCCGGACCGCTTCACGCACGTCGCCGAACTGCAACGGATGGGCGCCTCGCTCGAGCTGACCGACCGGACGCTGGTGATTCGGGGTGGGCAGCCGCTACGGGGCCACACGGTCCACGCCGCGGACATCCGGGCGGGCGGGGCGCTGGTGGTCGCCGCGCTCGCCGCGCAGGGCCGCAGCCGCGTCAGCGGCGTCGAGTTCATCGACCGTGGCTACGAGCGGTTGGCGTCCCGACTGGCGTCGCTCGGTGCGGACGTCTCGCTGGAAGCTGCTCCCTCCGCTCGCTCGGACCGCGGGCCGGCGGGTTCCGGTTCGGTCGGTTCTCCCTCTGGTGCGGCCGGCTCCGATTCGGCAGGCGCCGGTGCTGCGGACTCCGGCTCGATCGGCGGCGGCTCGATGGGCGGCGGCTCGATGGGCGGCGATTCGATGGGCGGCGACTCGATCGGCGGCGGCTCCGGCTCCGGACCGCGCGGCACGGCGTCGTCGCCGAGCAGCTCGGGACCTGAGTCCGGCCCCGCCACGCGCTCTTCGGTCTCGACGTAATCGCCGACGCCGCTCGTCGTTAGCCGCGCCTTGCCGACGGCCGTATCCGCCTCGGTCGGCGTCTGCGGGGTGCGCTTCCGGCCCTCGACGAGCGAGGCGGGCAGCTCAGCATCATCGATGAGCTGTGGTGGAGACGGCGTCGGGTCGGCCCGGCGGGCCGGTGCGCTCGGCGCCGCAGGCACCACCAGGCGCGGCCGCTCTCCGGCCGGGGTTGGGCCCGGTCGCCAGGTGGCGAAGCGCAGCACCACGCCGGCGACGGCGACGAGCA
>SKMG01000102.1 GCA_007121175.1 Trueperaceae bacterium
CCGCGGCAGCCGACGCGGCCGAAGCGACGCGCAACCCGTTGCCACGGTCGCGCGCGACGAGGGAGGCGAACGGTGAGCGCGCGGAGCGCGACGGCCCTACCGCCCTATCCCAGCGATGGCCTGCTCGGCACCACCGGCAGCCTGAGCGGCCACGAGCTGCTCGGCGCGATGCGAGGCTGGCTGCCGAGCGGTACTCTGGCGCTCGCGCAGGGGCAGGACGTCTCCGGCGTCCGGGTGCTGCGCGGCGTCGCGCTGATGGCACTCGCCGGCGGCGACGTCACCGCTCGCCACATGCTCGGCCGCTTCGCCGGCCTGGCCGCCACTGACCTCGACGTGCACGCCGTATCGCACATCCCCTCGAGCCTGCCACGGCTGCCCTCGGTCGCTCCTGAGTGCGACCTCGAGTGTGCCCGGGCGCTCCCGCGCTTCGTCAGCAGCCTGCGCCTGCTGCCGGCCGTGAGCGACGTCAAGCCGCTCCTGGCCAAGCTCGGTGAGGCCGGCTGGCACGGCGCGCTGCTCGGGCGCAGCCAGCTCGGTAGCGCCATGGTGCTGCTGCTCGACGGCCGCGTGGTGGCCGCCAGCGGGCGCCGGGGAGCAGCGACGCTCGAGCGCCAGGACGCCGTGCGGCTGCTCCAGCGTCTGGCGCACGACAACGAGCCCGATGCGCTGCACTTGGTGCCGCTCGAGCCGCGCAGCGCCGCGGCAGTGGCCGGGTTCGCGCTCGGCCACGAGTATGAGCTCGCCGAAGCGCAGCACACCGGCATCGAGACCGGCCCGGCGGGCATCACCTTCTACTATCGCGGTGAGCCCTACCTGGTGCTGGCCGGCGCGGGGCTCCTGTCGGGCGGCGCGCTGATGGCGGCGGCCGACGCGGCCGCGGGTACCGGAGCCTCCGTCGCGGGCGCCACGGTCACGGTCGCAGCCGCCGGAGCGATCGCTCCCGAGGTGCGCCGGTACACCGCGCTCGACGAGCCCACCGCGCCGGTCGTGCCGCTGCCCGAGGAACCCCCCGGCTGGGAGGCGCAGCACTACGTGCTCACGCTGCGCGGCCGCGACGCGCTCAACCCCATGACCGAGCTCTGGATGCGCTTTCGCACCACCTACGGTCCGCTCGGTCAGCGACTGCTCGAGGTGCTCGCCGACGGCGCGACGCTGGAGACGGTGGCGAGCGCGCTCGGCACGCCGCTCGAGGAGCTGCGGCCGTGGCTGCAGAAGCTCGAGGCCGAGGGGCTGGTGCGCCAGGGGGCGCCGCGTGGGCGCTGAAGAGGTGCCAGTGCCCGGCCCAACCCTGCGTCCCGCCAACGTCACGCCCACCGCCGCACGAAGCAGGCCACGGGTGCTGGTCCTGACCGGCTACTACCTGCCGGGTCACCGCGCTGGCGGCCCGGTGCGCAGCATCAGCAACATGGTCGAGCGGCTCGGCGACGAGTTCGAGTTCTGGATCGTCGCGCCCGATCGCGACTTCGGCTCGGACGAGCCCTATGAAGGCGTCGATCTCACGCGCTGGACGCCGCTCGGTAAGGCGCAGGTGCGTTACGTCAGCCCGGCGATGGCACGCCGTGGGGCGGTCACGGCCCTGGCCGCTGAAACCGAGCACGACCTGATGTACCTCAACAGCTTCTTCCACCCGAGCTACACGCTGCGGCCCTTAGCGGCGCGGCGCTTCGCCGGCCTCCGGACGAGCCGCGTGCTGGTGGCGCCGCGGGGCGAACTCGGACGCGGCGCGCTACGCCTCAAGGCGCTCAAGAAGCGTCCTTTCATCGTGCTCGGCCGCCTGACCGGGCTCTACGACGGGGTCTTCTGGCACGCGACGGCGCCAGAGGAGCAGACCGACATCCGGCGCCTTTTCGGCCCGAAACCGCGGGTGTTCGTAGCACCGAACCTCGGTAGCCCGGGCTTCCTGCGCCCGCCGAGCGCGCCGCCCCCCGAGAAGCGCCCGGGTGCCGCGCGGCTCGTGTTCGCATCGAGGATCATGCGCGGCAAGAACCTGGCCTATCTCGTCGAGGCGCTCGGGCACCTTCGCGGCGACGTCGCGCTCGACGTCTTCGGGCCGCTCCAGGACCCTGCTTACTGGGAGCACTGCGAGCAGCTCGCGCAGCGGCTCCCGCCCAACGTCAGCATGAGCTATCGGGGCGAGGTGTCTGCCGACGACATGCCCGCGACCCTCGACCGCTACCACCTCTTCGTCCTGCCCACGCTCGCCGAGAACTTCGGTCATGCCATCGTCGAGGCGCTCGGTCGCGGGCTGCCCGCGGTGATCAGCGACACCACACCCTGGGGCGAGATCGAGGCGCGTGGCGCCGGAAGGGTGGTGCCGCTCGGCGACCCGCGTCGCTTCGCCGAGGCGATCCAGCACTTCGTGAACCTCGCGGCGCCCGAGTACGACCGGTACCGCGCCGCGGCTAGGACCTTCGGTAGGGCTCGGATCGACGACGCTGACGCGGTCGAGGCAACCCGGCAGATGCTGGCCGCGAACGCCGGCGCCGCGGACGACGGTGGCGCGAGCCACGGCACCGTCAACGACAGCGGCGCGAGCCCGGGCGAGGAGCGAGGATGAGGATGCTGCGACGGCCACTGCGCAGCGAGCGCTACTTCCTGGCGTTCTCACTCACCGCGATCGGCGCGCTCCTCGCCGTCTCGTTGGTGGCCGCCTACCCGCAGATGCTCGAGCTGATGAGCGGCCGCCGCTCACCGGGCACCGCAGCTGGTTTCGGTCTGCGCTGGCTGCGCGAGTTCGTGTGGTTGATCGTGTGCGCCGGCCTGGGGCTGTGGCTGCTGTTCGGGCCGCCGCGCTGGAGGCTCTTCTGGCGCGGGACCGCCGTGGTCGTCGCCGGGATCGCTGGCTACACCGGCTTCGTGTTCGCGCGGACGTTGCTGCTCGGCGTGCCACCCGAAGTGGCACTCGCCGGCCTGCGGGTCTTCCAATACGTGCCCTTCGCCTGGCTCGCGTTCCACATCGCGACGCACCATCCGCTGGCGCTCTTCGTGTGGATCGGGCGCTTCCTGAAGGCGCTGCTGCTCGTCTGGACACCGCTGTCGATCTACCAAGTGCTGGTGGCGCCGCCCTTCCAGGGTCGCACCGCCTTCGGGAGCCGCGCCTTCGCGACGTTCAACGAGGCCAACGTCTTCGGCGTCGCCGTCGCCACCTGCGCGTTGTGGTTCGTGCTCACGCATCTGCTGCGCGAACGCTACGCGTGGCGCCGCCGCGCGCGGCGTGAGACGATCGTGCTCGGGCTCTGGCTCGCGTTGTGCCTGACGCTGGCGCTGCTGACCGGCTCGCGCGCGGCGCTGGCGTTGACGGTCCTCGTGATCGCACTGCCGCTGGTGTGGACGCTGCGGCGCCCGATCGATCGTTGGGCCATCGCCTCGCTGGCGCCGCTGGTTTTGATCGGCAGTCTGGTGCTGGGCAGCATGCCGGCGATCAGTGGAAGACAGACCGACCTGCTCCGCGACGGCCGGTTGGCGAAGTGGCGCGAGGAGGTGATCGGCGCGATCGAGGGGCCGATGGACCTGCTCTTCGGCTGGGGCCTCGGCCTCGGCTCCAACACCGTCAACACGCTCTTCGGCTACGACTACTTCCCGCGGCAGTTCGTGGCGGACAGCCACTACGTCTTCCTCCTCAACGGCTACGGGCTCATCGGCGTGATCGTCTTCCTGGCGCTGCTGGCGCTGCCGCTGATGCGCGCCCCGCGCCCTGCGGCGATCGTCTTCGTGGCGTACGTCGCTCTCCTCTCGGCGCCACTACTGCCCTTCGAGGTCTTCCCGACCAACGTGCTGATCATGCTGGCCTGGGGAGGGCTGATGGGTATGGCGCGACTGCCACCGGACGCGCCGCGACGCCCGCCGCTCGCGGCGGAGCCAGCGCCGGCGTCGCCCGAGCCAGCGGCGAACACGCCGTGAACCTGAGGATCGACGCGCTCCGGCCTCGCTCGCGTCGCACGGCGTCGACGCTGGTGCTCGGTGTCGCGGGCCTCCTCGCCGCCAGCGTGCCGTACGCCGCTGCCGTCGTGACGCTCGGGCTTCGCC
>SKMG01000169.1 GCA_007121175.1 Trueperaceae bacterium
CTGGGCTGCGCATGGGCTTCAAGGAACTCGACCAGCTGACCGCCGGCTTGCAGCGCTCGTCGCTCAACGTGCTCGCCGCGCGGCCCTCGATGGGCAAGACGGCCTTCGCGCTGACCATCGCGCTCAATGCTGCGCTGCGCGAGAAGCGACCGGTAGGTATCTTCTCGCTGGAAATGTCTGCAGTGCAGCTGGTGACCCGCATGCTCTGCTCGGAGGCGCGGGTCGACATGAGCCGCGTGCGCTCGGGGCAGCTCTCGGACCGCGACTTCCAGCGCCTCGCCGACACGGCCGGCCGGATGTCGGAATCACACGTGTTCATCGACGATAACGCTGATCTCACGGTGATGGAGCTGCGCTCGCGCGCGCGGCGGCTGATGGCGGAGCACGACCTCGGGCTCATCGTCATCGACTACCTGCAGCTGATGTCAGGCGCCGGCCGCAGCCAGAGCGAGAACCGGCAGCAGGAGATCAGCACCATCAGTCGCGGCCTCAAGGCGCTCGCGCGAGAACTCGACGTGCCGGTGCTGGTGCTCTCGCAGCTCTCGCGCGCGGTCGAGGCGCGGCCGAACAAGCGGCCGATGCTCTCGGACCTGCGCGAGTGCGTCGTCGGCGACACGCCGGTCCTGTTGGCCGACGGCGGCCGGGTGCCCATAGCCGAGCTGGTGGGCACGACCCCGCGCGTGCACGCGATGGATGCCGCCGGCCATATCGTTACCGCCCAGGCCGAACAGGTATGGGAGGTTGGCGTGAGGCCAGTGTTCGACTTGGTGCTGGCCTCGGGCCGAGGCCTGCGGGCAACCGCGAAGCATCGTTGCTTCACCTACGACGGCTGGCAGCGACTCGAGGCGTTGAGGCCCGGTGATCGCGTTGCACTGGTGCGGAGGGTGCCCAACGAGGGTACTGGAGAACGGTGGGACGAGCGCTTGGTAGCGCTCCTGGGCCAGCTGATCGGTGACGGCAGCTACCTGCGCGGCGCGCCACTGCGCTTCGCCACGTCCTCGGCGGAGAACGACGCTGTTGTTCGCGCGGGTGCGGAACTGCTCGGATCACATGTCAAACGCATAGAGGGGCGCGGTTGCTGGTGGCAACTCCTCATCTCGGGCAACGGTAACCGCTGGCACGCAGATGGTGTCGGACGCTGGCTCAAGGAACTTGGCGTCTTTGGACAGCGCAGCGCCGACAAGCGCATACCGGCTGCGGCGTTTGGCCTCGGTGACGACCAAGTCGCATTGCTGCTGCGGCACTTGTGGGCGACCGACGGATGCATCCATGTTCGCCCAGACAACATCCGGGGCTCCGATCGAGTCTACTTCTCGACGACGAGCAAGCATCTTGCGCTCGACGTCGCGGCACTGCTTCTCCGCCTCGGAGTGGTCGCGACGATCCGCCACCCACAGGTCGCATCGCGGGCCACCCATGTGGAGGTCAGCGGCCGCGCGATGCAACGCCGCTTCCTCGACCACGTGGGAGCATTTGGGCCCCGTTTGAACGCTGCACGGCGTCTCAGAGGGAAGCTGGCCGCGGCCGCCGGCGTCGGCATACCGAACCGCGACACGGTTCCTATATCCGTCTGGTCAGATGTGAGGGCGAGCATGCGAGCCCGAGGCATTAGCCAACGCGCCATGGCCGCTGCTCGGGGAACGTCCTACGGGGGTTCGAGCCACATGCGCTTTGCCCCTTCTCGAGCGACGTTGGCGACGTACGCGGAGATCCTTGACGACGACGCCTTGCGGCGGCACAGCACCGACGATCTATTCTGGGACCGCGTCGTATCGATCACGAGCGCTGGCGACGCCCTCGTTTACGACCTCACGGTGCCGGGGCCGGCCTCCTGGCTGGCGGACGGCATCGTGTCGCACAACTCCGGCGCGATCGAGCAAGACGCCGACCTGGTGATGTTCATCTACCGCGACGAGTACTACGACCCGCACTCCGAGAAGCAGGGCATCGCCGAGGTGATCATCGGCAAGCAACGCAACGGGCCGGTCGGGTCGGCCGACCTGCAGTTCCATAGCGCACACGTACGCTTCAACGACCTCGCCAAGTCCCCCATGGCATAGGTCTGTAACTTCATTGCGACAGCGTTATATGGCGTCTGGGACGGGGTTTCCTGCCTCTTTGTCGCGCAGGATACGAAGAAAGCCCGTCTGGGCCGCGGAGTTCGTGCCAGAGTGCGAAATATTCACCCGAAAGGGCAGCATCACGGTGGTACAGTCCGAGCAGGTCCTCAGGGAGGAGTCACTATGGCCTCATCGCGCGGCTTCTCGCGCCTCTTCAGCCCCAGGTTCGACGCCATCGGCCTCGAGATCGGTACTTCGGCGCTCAAGGTCGTCGAGCTGAGACCCGGGAACCCGCCGAGCCTGATGGCTCTGGCGCTGCGGCCGATGCCGCCGGGACTGGTGCAAGAGGACATGGTCGTCGACATCCCCGGGCTCTCGGCCGAGGTCCGTGCGCTGCTCGACGAGGCGGGCATCCGCAAGCGGCACGTGGTGACGGCGGTGAGCAACCGTCAGGCGATCACCCGCAACATCATGGTGCCGAAGATGACGTTGGCGGAGCTCGAGGAGGCCATCAAGTGGGAGGCGGAGCGCTACATCCCCTTCCCGATCGACGAGGTCGAGCTCGACTTCTTCGTGCTCGACAACCCTGACGACGTCGAGGCCGGCGGTCAGCTCGAGGTGATCATCGCCGCCGCTCGGCTCGATCTGCTGACGCAGCAGGTCGAGGTGCTGCGCGGCGCCAATCTCGATACGCTGGTCATCGACATCAAGCCCTTCGCCCTGCTGCGTTCGCTCAAGGGCTCGCTGCTCGGTGAGCACCTCAACAAGACGACGCTCGCGGGCGAGAGCTTCACCGACCACAGTGAGATCGGCGTGGTGCTCGAGATCGCCGCCTCCAACACCACCATCACGCTGGTGCGCGGCGAGCGCGTACTGATGAACCGCAACATCGGCGTCTCCGGCGACGACTTCACCGCCGCGGTGCAGCGCTCCTTCGGCCTCGACTTCGACAGCGCCGAGGACGTGAAGCTGCACTACGGCACCGCCACCATCCCCTCCGAGGACGAGGAAGAGCTGCTCAACTTCGACGCGCGCCGCGAGCAGTACAGCCCCAGCCGCGTCTACGAGGCGCTGCGGCCGGTGCTGATCGAGCTGACCACCGAGATCCGCCGCTCGCTCGAGTTCTTCCGGGTGCAGACCGGCGACGCCACCATCAACCGCATGGTGGTCACCGGCGGCGGCGCCAACCTGCGCGGCCTGCCCGAGGCGATCGGCGACACGCTCGGTGTGCGCGTCGAGCTCGGCGATCCCTGGCTCACGGTGGCGGTCGACCCGAATCGCTTCGACAGCGCATACCTGCAGCAGATGAGCGGAGCCTTCGGCGTACCGCTCGGGCTGGCGCTCAGGGGGGTGACGGCACTTGATTAACATCAACCTGCTCCCGAAAGCGCTCAAGCGCCTGCGCGAGCCGGGATACTGGCGCGTGCTCGCGGTCGCGTTCCCGCTGCTGGTCGGGGGCGTGATCGGGGGCATCCAGTACCTGACGAACCAGACGATCGTCAACCTCGAGCGTGAGGTGCAGATCCGCGAGGACCAGCTGGCGCTGCTACAGCCGTTCCTGGCCGAGCAGCGCGACCTGCAGCAGCGGCAGCAGTCGCTCCGGCAGCTGATCAGTATTGCTGAGGAGGTGCGCCGCGGCCGCGTGGTGTGGACCGCGGAGATCGCAGCACTGCTCGAGCTGCTGCCGCCGCGCGTCGACGCTGCGACGCCGACCATCGACTTCCGCAACCTCAACATGCGCTCGGTCTACCCGCCCACGAGCGATCCCAACCGCTTCGAGGGCGAGGCGATCATGACCGAGATGTCGATCTCCGGCACCGTCGACGGGCCGGAGACGCTGGCGCGCTTCGTGCGCTCGCTCGAGAACGCCCAAGACTTCGGCGTGCTCTTCCAGAACGCCACGAGGAACGCCGACACCGACCTCTTCACCTATAACCTCACCGTCGGCGGCTTCAC
>SKMG01000368.1 GCA_007121175.1 Trueperaceae bacterium
GCCGCGGCCGTACTCGGGGGGACGTGCGGCGGAGGATCGGGGGCGACCATGCTGGAGGCTACGCCGGATCGAGCGCGCGGCGCCGCGATGACGGCCACCAAGCGGCGGCGTACGCGCGGCCTGAGCGACGGCGTGCGGTACCCTCGCCCCACGGTGAGCCACCGGGTCATCAGCACGATCCTGCGTCACGACAGCAAGCAGACGAGCTACAAGATCGCCCTGCTCCGCGCCGTGAACGACGTGGTGTTGGCGTACCCCGACGTGCACGGTGACGAACGCGGGGTGGCGGTGCCGCTGCGAATGCTCGCCGAGGCGTGGGTGGCGTACTACTGGCCGTTCGTGGCCGACGGCGCACCGCTGCCGCAGGGGGTGCGCAGCATCCGCGCTGGGCGCGAGCGCAACGACGTCTCGTTTCGACCGGCGCTCCAGGGGCTGCGGCGGCGCTGGGAGTCGCTGTACGGGCAGAGCGGTGCGGCCGGCGGCTGGCTGCTGGTGGAGCACATGCGCGTGGCGCGCACGCGCGCGGGCTACCCCGAGGCGTTCGTGACGGCCTACCGTCAGACGCTGCGAGAGATGGCGCAGGCGCTGCGCATGCCGATCCAGTACGCCGGCCCCGGGACCTGGACCGTGTTCGAGCGGCCGCGACGCCTCACGCCGGCTGACGTCGCGCGTCGGCTCCCGGGGGCGGCGGCGGGGGAGACCTGCGTGTTGGTCGCCGGCGATCTGTGGCAGGCCTTCCGCGAGGTGTCGCTGTGGGTGGAGGCGCTGTGCATCCACGAGTGGAGCCACTTCACCGAGCGCGTGTCGGGCGGGGTGACGCGGGGCCAGGCCTACGCGCTCCTGACCGAGCGGCCCGACAACCGCCTGCCGCTCGACTGGGAGCGAAACCACGTCGACCTGCTCATGCTGGAGGGGGCGAGCTTCGCGTGCCCGTGGACGGGGAGGCCGCTCGGCGTCGGTGGCTACGACCTCGACCACGTGGTGCCGCTCGCCGTCTATCCGTTCCACGAGCTGTGGAACCTGGTACCCGCCGACGCGCGCTTCAACCGCGACCGCAAGCGGGCGCGGTTGCCCGGTGAGGCGGCGCTCGTGATCGCCGCGCCGCGGCTCGAACGCACCTACGCGCACTACGGCGCCTCGGACGACCTCGCCGCTGCCTTGCGCGACGACGTCGCGCTCCGCTTCGCCACGCACGACACCGACCCAGCGGGCATCACCGTAGCCGTCAGCGCGTTGGTGAGCAGCATCGCCGAGGCCCGCAACGTCGCGCGCTTCTGAGGAGGATCCCGTGCGCACGCGCTACGACAAGCTCATCCGTGACCACGTCCCCGAGATCATGGATGCGCAGGAGGTGCGTTACGAGGTCGGGGTTCTCGGGGACGAGGCGTTCCGACGGGCGCTGCTGACGAAGCTCGCGGAGGAGGCCGCCGAGGCGGGAGAGGCCGCGGGGCACGAGGCGCTGGTGCGTGAGCTGGCCGACCTGTCCGAGGTGCTCGACGCGGTGATGGAACACGCGGGGATCGGCGTGGAGGAGGTGCGCTCGATGCAGCGCGCCCGGCGCGCGGAGCGCGGCGGGTTCGAGCGGCGGTTGGTGTTGCGGTGGACGGAGCCGTGAGGGCCAGCCCCGCGCTCTTGCGAAGCGGCCATCGGCCATGGGAGTTGCCGGCGGGTCCGTGGACGTGGCGGCAGTCGTGGCAGGATCTGCTGTTCATCCATTGGCCGGTGCCGGCTCGTCTACTGCGCCCACTGGTTCCGGCCGGGCTGTCGCTACCGCCTCGTAGCGTCGAGGCGGCCCCGAGCGCTTCGTGGCCACGTACGGTCCCCGTGGTGACCCGTACGAGTCCGTCGAGCGAACCCTGGAGCACTGGCTGACGGAGCGCTACTGCCTCTACGCTGCGGCGGCCGATGGGAGGCTGTTCCGGAGCGAGATCCACCACGCGCCGTGGCCCCTGCAGCGCGCGGAGGCGGGGATCGAGACGAACACCATGCTCGACGGGTTCGGCCTCACGCGGTCAGCGGCGCCGCACGAGCTGCACTACGCCTCCCGGATCGACGTGGTGGTGTGGGATCCGTACCCGATCGAGGCGCGCTAGGTGGCGCCGCCCTCGTGGGTGCCACCATGGGCGCATGATGGCCGCCGTGTTCGACGCCAGCTTCCTGTTCGTCGCCCCCTTCTGGCTGCTGATGATCGCGTTGCCCCGCTGGCGCGTCACGCGCAGGGTGATCGCCTCGCCGTGGATCGCAGCGCCCGCGGCCGCGCTCTACCTGGCGCTCGTCGTTCCGGGCTTACCGGGGGTGCTCGGCGCGGTGTCGAGCCCGTCGCTGGAGGCGATCGCCCCGCTGCTGGGTACGCCGGAGGGCGCCACGATCGCCTGGCTGCACTTCCTGGCCTTCGATCTGTTCGTGGGGCGCTGGATCTATCTCGATGCCCGCGAGCGCGGGATGACGCTCTGGGTCGCCTCACCGCTGCTCTTCCTCACGCTGATGCTGGGCCCCGCGGGTCTGCTCGGGCACCTCCTCGTCCGCGGTCGCACCGGCGGACGGGGCGGCCCTTCACGTGCCGGTCACGGTGGTCCGCGCTGACGTCAGGAGGTGCCTGTGCGAGCGGCTCCGTGCGGTCGCGCCGCCGCGCGCATCCGGTGGGCGGGCGCGGGCGCTCACCCCGTCGGTTCACCCTCGGCTCGAAGGTCGACGGCGCGCGCGTGCGCGGCCTGCTCTCGCGTCGCGCGGCAGAACCGCAGGTTCTCCTGCGCCAAGGCATCGTCTGGATCGAGCATGACGGCCCTGCGAAGCGTCTCTTCGGCCTCTTCGAGGCGATCGGCCTGCACGAGCGACCAGCCGAGATCGCTGGCGAGGTCCGCGCGATCGGGCTCGAGTTCGACGGCCCTGCGAGCGGCCGCGACCGACTGGTCGAACGCTCCCTGGTGCCCGGCGCAGCAGGCCAGTCCCTGGAGGAGCGGCACCGTATCCGGGAACCTCCGGCAGGCGGACGCGTAGAGCTCGAGCCCCTCGCGGTAGCGCCACTCCTGGATGAGGAAGTCGCCGGCGCTATCGATCACCTCCCAGAGGTCGCCGTCGTCGTCCGGCAGGGTGGTCAGCGACTGGAGCAGCTGCGCCCCGAGCGCCTCGTTGCCGCGTTGGTACTCGATCGATCCCATGGTGAGTACCGCCGGCGGGTAGTCCGGTTTCCACTCGAGCGCCAGCTCGGCGGCCTCGATGGAGCCAGCGCGGTCGCCGAACTGCTCGAGGAAGATGCTCTGCGCGTACGCCGCCTCGGCTTCGAAGAGCCGCAGCGCCTCTTCGGGGTCATCGACAAGAGCGTGCTGCTTGCCCATCGTCACCTCCGCGGGAGCGCGTCGGACACGCGCTAGACCGCCGTCACGCAAGGCGGCGCACGCCGGCGCCTGGCAGGAGCATACCCGGCCGGTCGGACGTACCTGCGAGCCGGCCCGAAGCGGCGTACCAAAGGCCCGGTGGTGTGATGAGGTGGGGTCGGGATGGCTCCTAGAGCGAGATGCCGAGCGAACCCCGCGAGACCTGGAAGTCGGTGTTGTCGAGCTCGACGAGCGCGGGCGTGGTGCCGATGGCCGCGGTGGCGAGCACGCGCTCGAGGAGCCGCTCCGCCCAGGCGCGGGGGTCGCCGAGCGGGAGGAGGTCGAGGTCGGAGCGCGCGGCGCCCATACCGACTGCGGCGACGCCGACCTGGAGGACCGGCACGAGCGGGTGCACCGACTGCGGCGGGCCGGTGATGACGCTCACGATGAGTTCGACGCCGGTGGCACCGAGACCGGTGAGCGTCTCGATCCAGTGCTCGTTCGGGGTGGCCATCACGTGGAGCCCTGGCAGCCGGGGCCGCTCCCCATAGGCGAGCGTCGGGCCGACCGGGCGCGGCCCCAGCGTGAGCGCGCGGAACGCTTCGATCGCCAGCACGCCGGCGTTCGCCGCGACCACCACCGTGCCGCTCGCCTCGACGATCGCACGCGTGATGGCGGCCAGGCCCCGCGCCGC
>SKMG01000012.1 GCA_007121175.1 Trueperaceae bacterium
CGGTACCGCGGCGCGAGCTCGCGCGCCACCTCGACGGCGAGCCGCGTCTTGCCGACGCCGCCGGGACCGAGCAGGGTGACGACGCGCTCGTGTTCGTTGCCGAGCAGCCGCAGCAGCCGCTCATGCTCCTCGAGGCGACCGAGGAACGGCGTCAGGAAGACCGGGAGGTCACCGCCGAGCGCTTGACCGGCGTGCGCTGAGGCGACCGCAGGCGTGCTCGGCGAGCGGCTAGCGGCAGTCGGCTGAGCCGGCTCGAGCGCGCTGCCGAGCAACGCGTCGGCCTCCTTGATCGTGCTCACCAGAGCGCGCGTCTCGGCCAGGGGTGCGAGGCCGAACTCCTCGAGCAGCTGCGCCTCGAAAGCCGTGTACAGGCGCAGCGCCTGCTCTCGTTGACCCTCGCAGTAGGCGGCGTGGAGGTAGGCCTGGAGCACCTCCTCGTCGAGCAGATCGGCGGCGAGCACGCCGCGCAGCAGTGCGGCCGCAGCGCCGTGGCGACGCGCGTCGCGGTCTTGCTCGGCGCGCCGGAGCGCGGCCTCGCGCCAGGCCCGATGCACCTGCTCGCGCACGCGGGCAAACTCCGCGTCGACCGCGGGGCTGCACTCGAAGCGCACGTCGCCCAAGAGCGGTGCTTGCACGAGCTCGATAACCTCGTCCCACGCACCCGCCTCGTGCGCCCGCCAGAAGCGAGCGAGGTCGGTCTGGACGGGCCAACGCACCGCCTCGCGGGTGGTCTCGAGGTCGCCGAGGTACGGCCGCGAGCGCAGGCGATGCAGCCGCCAGCGAAGGTTGGCTCGGGCCGCCGCCTCGTCCGAGTCAGGCCAGAACCGCCCAGAGAGCAGGGCCCGCGAGAACCAGCCGTCCGTCAGCGCCAGGTAGCACAGCACCGCATCGTCGAGCGACTGGCCGACGTCGTGCCAACGCTCGCCGTCGAATGCCGCTGGCCTACCGAAGAGCCGGATCTCGACTGGCACCCGACAAGCCTAACGAGAACGCTTCCTCGCCAGGTGTGGCCTAGGCCCCAGGGGAAGGGCCAAACGTGCCTCCAACGCTGGCCCAACGGTGCTGGCGCTACGCTCTCCGGCGTGTCGGCGAAGCGGCGACCGCTCACCCGAGAGCGGCCGCAGCTGCGCCAGCCTTTCGCGTCGACGACGCAAGTCAGCGCGTCCCGATCGATGGCCGTAGTGAGTAGCTAGAGGAGGAACGACGAGTGAATCGATACGCAATGTACGTCCTGGGTGCACTGCTCGCCCTCACCTTGGTGGCTTGTGGCGGTGGCGGCGGTGTCGCTAGCGTCACGAGCGTCACCATCGATGGTGGCGACCGCTCCATCGCGGTCGGCGCCACGCACACGCTCGAGGCCACCGTGGTGGTCACGGGTGGTGCCTCTCGTGCCGTGAACTGGAGCACCAGCGACGCGAGCATCGTCAGCGTCAGTGGCAACGGCACCATCGTCGGGGTGGCGCCCGGAAGCGCCGAGATCACCGCCACGAGCAGCGTCGACCCCACGCGGTCAGACACCATCACGGTGACCGTCACCGAGGCGACCGGGGTCACCGGCGTCACCGTGGCACCAGCCAGCGCGAGTATCGCCGTCGGTGCTACCGTTACGCTCAGTGCCTCAGTCCAGGGTAGCGGCGTGAGCCAGGACGTCATCTGGACGAGCAGCAACGCCGCCGTCGCGACCGTCGACGCCGGACTCGTCACTGGGGTCAGCGCCGGCACGGCCGTCGTCACCGCCACGAGCGTCGCCGATGCGACCCAGTCCGCCTCGGCGACCGTGAACGTCACAGGCGACGACGTGATCAGCGTCGTCTGTGACGGGAGCGCCGTGATCTCCGAGAACATCACCACGGCGACCTCGATCACGCCGGACTGTTACCGCGTGACGACGAACATCACGGTATCGGCCCCGCTCACCATCGAGCCGGGAACCGTGCTCGAGTTCGCCACCAACGCGGGCTTGCGCATCGGCGCCGGCGGCACGCTCCGCGCCGAGGGGACGGCGGTCAACCCGATCCGCTTGACCAGCGTCTCGCGTGACCCGAACGCCTGGAATGGTGTCGGCATCTTCACCAGTAGCGACAACGTGCTCGATCACGTGGTCATCGAGAACGCCGGGCGTCGCTTGACACTGATCAACGGCTTCAACTACACCGGCTTGTACCTCGCGCAAAACGCGCGCGTCGCCATAACGAACAGCGTCTTCCGTAACCACGGTGGTGCCGGCGTCGGCGTCGGGGTGTACGTCGAAGACGACAGCGCAGCGTTGAACGCGTTCGCATCGAACACCTTCGCCGACAACGCGCAGGCGCCGATGCGCATTTCGGCCGGCATCATCGGGCAGATCGGCGACGACAACGAGTTCGCGGCTGGGAGTGAGCCGGCGAGCGCCAAGAACATCCGGGTCTCGGGCACGACACTCCGTTCGTCAGCGACATGGCCCGCGGTCGACGTGCCGTACCGCTTCTTCGGCAGCACCGTGATCGACGATGCCGAAGCGACCATCATCATCGAAGCCGGAGCGGTGCTCGAGTTCGATACCAGCGCCGGCTTGCGGCTCAACGCCGGTACCCTGCGCGCCGAGGGCACCAGCGATGCGGGCATCCTCTTCACCAGCGCCTCGCGCAACCCGAGCGACTGGTACGGCGTCGGCATCTCGTCGAACAGCAACGACAACAGCTTCGCCTTCGTGGTGCTCGAGAACGCCGGCAGGCGCCTCACTGCGATCAACAACTTCAACTACGCCGGGCTCTTCATCGATGCCAACTCGGCCATCGCCATCACCGACTCGACCTTCCGCACCACCGGCAGTGGTGGCCGGGGCATCTACGTGGAGGCGGACAGCGCGCGTCTGCTCAGCTTTGAGCGGAACGAGTTCGTCGCCAACACCGGCGCGCCGATCCGGCTCTTCGCGAACCAACTCGACTCGATCGGCAGCGGCAACATCTTCGGCACCGACGCGCCGTTCGGGAGCCGCTTCGTCGAGGTGCAGCCTACGACCGTCACCACCGACCAAGCCTGGCAGAACCAGGACATCCCCTACCGCTTCTTCGGCAGCACCTTCGTCAACGATCCCACCGCCACCGTCACGATCGAGCCGGGGACCACGCTGCAGTTTGCCAGTGGCGCCGGCCTGCGGGTCAATGCGGGTGCGCTGCGCGCGATCGGTACCGCCAGCGATCGGATCACCTTCACGAGCGGTTCCGCTAACGCCGGTGAGTGGCATGGCGTCGGCATCGCCTCCAACAACACCCAGAACGCCCTTCAGTTCGTGACGATCCAGAACGCAGGAAACCGGAGCACGCCGATCAACGACTTCAACGGAGCCAACTTGTACGTGGCCACGACAGGGCGCGTCGCCGTGACCGACAGTGCCTTCACCGACTCGACGCGTTGGGGCATCTACATCGACGGTGCCGGCAACGTCACCAATCAGGCGGGCACCACGATCGACCCCGAGACGCAGGGGAGCAACACCTTCGCCGACAACACGTCCGGTGACGTCCGCACCCCCTGACCCACTGACAACCCGCACCACCGTCATACGCGGAGGCCACGCTCGTGGCCTCCGCGTATGTAGGGCGTGCGTGAGGCGTCTGCCGCCAGGCACCGACCAACCATCGCCCGGCCGATCGCCGGTGACATTCTCCGAGTGATGCGTGGAGTGGAAGGAGTCCGAGATGATGCGAGACCCCTCTAGGTCGTCGGCGCTCGCCGCCGTCGCCCTGCTCGTACTGCTGCTGAGCGCTTGCTCGGCCGTCGGACCAGCGCTGCCGACGGCGAATGCCGGCTCGGATCAGCAGGTCGTCGTCGGCGCCACCGTTGTCCTCGACGGCAGCGCCTCGTCCGATCCACTCGGCCGGAGCCTGGGCTTCGCCTGGTCGTTCGCCGCTAAGCCGAGCGCCAGTGCGGCGACCATCGACAGCGCCAACCAGCCCCTGGCGAGCTTCGTCGCGGACCGCGCGGGCAGCTACGTGGTCGAGCTCACCGTCTCGAACGGCGATCAGC
>SKMG01000417.1 GCA_007121175.1 Trueperaceae bacterium
AACCCGGGCACCTGACCCGAGCGGATCGCCTCGAGCTCGCAGCGCGCCAGCACCACCATCGCGTGCGACCAGAGCAGCGGCTTCGCCGAAGGGCCCCAGCGGCGGGTCCAGTAATGGAGGAACCAGGGATCGGTGCCATCGGTGGGCACCTGCTCGGGGAGGGCGCCGTCGCCATCGCGGTGGCGCTCCGCGATCGCCAGCAGCTCGGCGGCGCGCTCGGCTCTGCCGGCGCGCGCATGGTGGTAAGCGAGTCCGGCGGTGAGCAGCACCCAGGCCCCGCCGCCGTAGAAGGTGTCGGCCGCGAAGCGCAGCAGCCCGTCTCGGCGCAGCAGGTCGTGCTCGATTCGTGCCAGGGTGCGCTCGAACACGGGATCGGCATCATCCACCAGCGCGAAGGGCGTCGCGAGCCACACGAGCGAGGCGTCGACGGCGGGGTTGCGAACCGACTTGCAGAAGCGGCCGTTCATGATGCAGCGCTCCAGCACGAAGCGCCAGGCCGCCTCGGCAGCGGTGCTGGCCCGCGTCGAGCCCGCATCGAGCAGCTCCGCCGCGGCGCGCAGGCCCGCTACCACCGAGGCCAGGGTGGCCGTGTGGTGCTGCGTGCGTCCCTCCTCCCAGGCGTCGTAGCAGGGCTCGTCCCAGAAGGCGCTCAGGTAGTCCGTGACCAGCGCCGCGCCGGCATGCACCTCCTCGGGCAGCGGGCCGCCGCGCGCGTGCTCGGCGAGGCTCCAGAGCCACTGGCCGTATCCGTCGAGCTGGAAGTCGGGCCAGGCCCCGCCGGCCTCGGCCTCGCCATCGAGCGTGAAGCGCGCAGGCAGCATGCGGTCGTGATCGGGCACGGCGCCAGCGGCGCGCTCCGCGAGCAAGGCCTGGACGTCGTCGGCGCGGCTTAGCACGGCGCGCGCCACCCAGGCGTGGAAGGCGCCGGCGCTGTCGCGCTCCCCGGCGCGCTCGAGGGCGTGGGCGATGAAGGCGCCGTCGCGCAGCCAGCCGAAGGGGTACTGGGAGAAGCTGGGGCTGGCCAGGTAGGCGCCGCTGGGCGCCTGGTGTGCGAGGAGGAGCTGGACGTCGTCCAGCACGGTGCGTTGCATGATGGGACTCCGCTCTAGCCCTTGAGGCCTGAGGTCGTCACGCCCTCGATCACCCAGCGCTGGGCGAGCAGGAACACGACGATCATCGGGACGACACTGATAACGGTGCCGGCCATGACCAGGTTCCACTGGGTCTGGCCTGGATAGATGCCCTGGAGCGTGGCGAGCGCCAGCGGCAGCGTCATGAACTGACGGTCGCTGATGATCAGCAACGGCCACAGGAAGTTGTTCCACGACGCCATGAAGGCAAAGATGCCGAGGGTCGCGAAGGCGGGCCCGGTGATCGGCACGATCACCCGCACGAAGGTCGCGACGGTGCCGGCGCCGTCGAGCGTGGCGGCTTCCTCGAGCTCGCGTGGGATGGTCTGGAAGAACTGGCGCATCAGGAACGTCCCGAACGCGGTGAACAAGGTCGGCACGATCAGCCCGGCGTACGCGTTGGTCCAGCCGAAGTTGCGGACGATGATGAACAGCGGCGTGATGGTCACGGCGAACGGCACCATCAGCGTCGCCAAGTAGCCGTAGAACAGCAGGTCGCGGCCCGGGAAACGGAAGCGGGCGAAGGCGTAGCCCGAGAGCGACGCGACCACCAGCTGCCCGGCGGTGGAGGCGAGCGCGACCAGGGCGGAGTTGAAGAACACCCGCAGCATCGGGAAGGTGGTGATCACGCCGCGGTAGGGCTCGAGCGTCGGCTCCTCGGGGATGAAGCGCGGCGGCAGCACCAGCAGGGCCGCGCCGGGCTTGAGGGAGGTCGAGAGCATCCAGGCGAACGGGATCAGCATCACGAAGGCGCCCGCCACGATCAGCAGCGTGCCGAGGATCGACGAGAGCGACGGTCCGCGGCGCATCAGGCCCACCGGCGCTGGAGGCGCGAGAACGCCAGGGTGGTCGCGAAGATCAGCACGAACAGCACCCACGACATCGCCGCGGCGTAGCCCATGCGGCTAAACGAGAAGGCGTGCTTGACGATCCGCTCGACCAGCACCGTGGTGGCGCCAGCGGGACCACCTCCGGTCATTACGTACACCTGGTCGAACACCTGGAAGGAGTTGATGAGGCTGATGGTGAGCGCGAAGAAGATCGCGGGCGAGAGCAGCGGTACCGTGACGTGCCGCAGCTGCTGCCAACGGCTCGCGCCGTCGATGCTCGAGGCCTCGTAGAACTCGCGAGGGATCGCCTGCAGCCCCGCGAGCAGGATCACCATCACGAAGCCCGTGTCCTTCCAGACGCTGGTGAGGATCACCGACGGCATGGCCCAGCTCGGATCGAACAGCCAGGCTGGGCCCTGGATGCCGAGCTGCGCGAGCCAGGCGTTGACCAGGCCGAACTGCGGGTTGAGCAGCCACTTCCACACCAGCGCCACCGCCACCCAGGAGGTGACCACGGGGAGGAAGAAGATCGCCCGGAAGGCGCCGCGTGCGGGCACGCGCCCGTTCAGCGCCACGGCCACGGCGAGCCCGGTCACCAGCACCAGGGGTACGTATCCAATCAGGAATGTGACGGTGTGGCGCAGCGCCGCCCAGAACTCGAGGTCGCGCGAGAGCCGCTCGAAGTTGCGCAGGCCCGCAAAGGTCGGCGGCGTCAGCAAGTCCCACGAGGTGAAGGCGAGCGCCAGCGAGGCGACGATGGGGCCCGCGACGAACAGCACGACGCCCACTAAGCTCGGGCCTAAGAACAGGGCCAGGACCAGCCAGCGGCGGGCGCCGCGCTCGAACATCAGCGCACCTCGAAGCTCCGCGCGGCCGCGAGCAGCTCGTCGCGGCGGGCCGAGTCGGCCCGCACGAAGACCGGGATGCGCTCGAGCGGCGCGGGGGCGACCACAGCGCGGTCGCCGTCGAAGCGCGCGCCTGACCAGAGGTCGATCCAGGCTCCGGGCGGCAGACGCACCGGCCGCGTTTCGGCGCCCTTTTCGAGCACCGGGCACACCAACAGGTCGCGCCCGAACAGGTAGCTGAAGGGGTCCCCCTGCAGCGCGTCGTGCGCCTCGGGCCACACCAGCGCGGGCATGCGCATCAGCGGCTGGCCGAGCTGCGCGAGCGCCTCCGCCTCGGCGGCGACGTAGTCGAGCAGGCGCATGCGAAGCTGCGCGTAGGCGCGGTAGATCGCGAGCGCGCGCCCATCGCCGTGCCGCTCGGCGACGTTCCAGGGCGTGCGGTCGCGGCACTCGCTCGCTTCGTGGAGTTCGGAGTGGTACTGCATGATCGGGCAGAAGCAGGCCATCTGGACCGAGCGCACATAGAGCTCGACGCCCGGGACGTCGCCGCTGAAGCCGGCGATGTCCCAGCCCCATATCGACACGCCGGAGATGCCGGCCGAGAGGCCGGCCCGGATGCTGGCGCGGAAGGCGTCCCAGGTGCTGTTCTCGTCGCCCGCCCAGTGCGCCGGCGTGCGCTGCGCGCCGGTGTACCCCGCGCGCGAGAAGGTCAGCCCGTCGCCGCCGGTGCCCTCCCGTACGAAGTCGTGGTAGGCGTCGACGTAGCTCTGGGCGTAGCGGTTGACGAGCTCGCCGCCGCGCTGGCCGTTCCAGGCGAGGAGGTCGCGGCCCCAGAGGTGCTCGCCCCCGTCGGTCTTCAAGCCGTCGATGCCGAGCTCGTCGAACAGGTAGCGGCGCTTGTCGAACCACCAGGCGCGGGCGTCGGGGTTGGTCGCGTCGAAGACCAGCGCGTCCGGGAACCACCAACCGGCGTTGCGATAGGGACGGCCGTCGCCGTGGCGGATGACGTAGCCGCGCTCGAGCGCATGCTCGACGTCGGCGTCGTGCTGCGCGTGTGGTGCATGAAGCGTGCGCAGCACCGGGATCTGCCACAGCACGACGCGTACGCCCGCCTCGTGGCACTCGTCGATCATGCCCTTGGGATCGGGCCAGCGGCCGCCGAAGCGCATGTCGCCCAGGCGCAGCCG
>SKMG01000127.1 GCA_007121175.1 Trueperaceae bacterium
CCGCCGAGCGACTCGGCACCGCGCATCACCTCGACCGCGCCGACGAAGAACTCGGCCGTGACCCGCGACTCGCTCTTGTTGCGCCCGAAGGTGACCATCCCAACGCCCGGGATCAGGATCACCGTCGGGTTCGGATCGCGCATCGCCGGCGCGTCCGCTGGCGCGTGGTCTCGGTAGTAGGCGCGGTAGTCGTCGCGGTAGCGCTCGAGCCCGTCCTCGACAGCCGCCAGCAGGCTTTCGACGCCCTCGGGGTCGGGCTCCCACGGTACGTACAGCGGCTTGATCTTGGTGCGCAGGAAGTGATCGGGGCACGACGTCCCGAGCTCACTCAGGCGCGGCGCGTCGGCGGAGTCGATGAACGCCCGCACGCGCTCGTCGTCCTGCACGGTGGCGATGAAGCGCCGCTCGGATGAGACCAAGCCGCGCAGCTTGGGCAGCACCTCCACCAGCACCCGACGCCGCTCGCTCTCAGCGAGCGATCGGACGCGCGGCCCGCCGAACGCCTCGCCCTCGCCAGCGTGCTCCTCGATGAAGCGCCCGGCGCGCTCGATGAGCTCTAAGGAGGTCTCGTAGCAACCCTTGTCGTCGTCGTCCCAACAGATGAGTCCATGCTGGCCCATCACGATGCCGCGCAGGTCCGGCCGCTCCGCGCACGCAGCCGCGATGCTCAGCCCGAGCTCGACCCCCGGACGCTGCCAGTCCACCCAGCCGACCTCGTCACCGTACACCTGCTCGGTGAGTCGGCGCCCGTCCTCGGCCGCGGCGATCGCTATCACCGCGTCGGGGTGGGTGTGGTCGACGTGACGGAACGGGACGAAGGCGTGCAGCGGCGTGTCGATCGAGCCGGGCCGGGGGTTAGCACCAAAGACCGCGTGAACGTACAGGTCGACCATCTCGTCCTCGTCGCGGGTCTTGAGCCCACGGCCCGGCGAGCGCTCGTAGCGTTCGCGCAACGCGCTGAGACGGGCGAGGTCGAACGACGCGAAGTGCTCTCTAGTGACGGTCCGCAGGTCGCCGCCCGACCCCTTCACCCACAGCACGTCGACCTCGCTCCCGGTAACGGGATCGGGCATGAGCAGCTTGCTGCTGGTGTTGCCGCCGCCGGTGTTGGTGATGCGGCGGTCGCTACCCAGGAGGTTGGAGCGGTAAACGAGCCGCTCTACGGGATCGAGCCGCCCCGCGACCTCGTCGTCCCAGGCGTAGCGAGCGTGGCGGTACGTCTCAAAGCGCCGTGTCGTCATCGGTCATCCCTTCGTGCCCTGAGGCCGAGCGAGCCCTTCTAACGCATGGCGGCCCGGCGACCACGAGGTCTCGGGCCACTCGTCTCAGTTGGCGCGCTCTCCCCTGATCTCGGATGCGGTCTCGTGCGCCTTCGGCACGAGCCAGTCTAACCGCGCGAAGGCGCTCGGGAAGGGGCACTCGGGAGTCGTTGCGCTCCGCGCACGTCCTGGGATCGAGAACACGGCAGGCCCTGCGCCGACGACCCTACGCCAACGCGCGAGCCAGCTGCTTCGCGAACGCCTCGAGATCGGCCACGCCTTCGTGGGTGAGCCGGTGGACCACCGCCCAGTCGATGCGGTGGTAGGCGTGCACGGCCAGGTTCCGGAAGCCGACCGCGGCGCGCAGGCGCAGTGCCAGCGCTTCGGGGATGATCGCCTGGCGTGCCAGCAGCTCGAAGGCCTCACCCATCGTGGCGGGAGCCGGCTGGTCGGTATCGGCCAGGATGTGCACCGCCGCGTCGACACAGAGCTGAACGGCTCTCGTGAGGTTGAGTGCCAGGATGTCCTGCGCGTCGACGTCGGCGACGAGCGCCTCGACCGAGTCGACGCGACGCTCCTCGATCCTGACGATGCAGCGCCGTAGCGACTCGAGCTTATCGGCGACGACTAGCCGATCCACCGCTGCCTCCGCTCCCGCAAGAGTCGCTCGCGCAGCGGCAGGAAGTCCTCGACGTCGGCCAGCATTCGGCTGTACAAGCGGTCGCGAGCTTGCCGATCACGGCAGACCAGCGTCGAACCTTCACGCAGGATCGTCCGCAAGAGCGGCACGCCCGTCACGCGCAAGTCGAGGAGGTCGACGGGCCGACCGAGCGCGGTGGCGATCGCGCGCGTCATCTCCCCGCGGCGCTCGGCGTCGAGCTCTCCTCTCGCCAACACCGCGACGTCGGCGTCACTCTCGAAGCCCGCGCGACCGGCGGCGACCGAGCCGAACGCGATCGCTAGCAGCACGTCGGGCTCGGCTGCCAACACGTCGGCAAGGCGCCGCAACTCGGCTCGATCGGGTGTTCCGGCCATGACTCGAGTGTAGCGCCCGGCGCAGCGGCGCGGATCCGTCCGCTCGGCATCGGAAAGCGACACCGCGCCGCTACGGGCGGTCCGGAGGTGCTAGAGTGCCGGGCTTGAGGAGGGGCGAAGTCCCTCGGCTCCCGAAGCATCGGCATCGGGGACCGCCGACGACACATGCCGGAACATGAGTGCCCACGAGGTGCGGCACGGGCAGCGCGGTCGGGGTGACGAGGTGAGCGCCTGCGGCAAGCCACGCATGCTCTTCGCCACGATCGCGGCCGGGGGCGGCCACGTGGCCACCGCACGGGCCATGGCCGAGGTCGTCGAGCGCCAGTATCCCGGGCAGTTCGAGTTGCGCATCTCGGACTTCATGCGCGAGGTCGGCGCGACCGACTTCGACCAACGTCACAAGGATCTCTGGCGCTGGGCACTCAGGTACCCGGTCTCCGCGCGATTGGGCCAGCGGTTGATCGGGCTGGCGCCCCAGCTGGCCATGCGCGTCCAGCGACGGCTCCTGGAGGGCTTCGCCCGCCGCGCGGCGGCCCATCTCGAGCGCGACCGCGTCGACCTGATCGTCTCGAACCACGGCTTGCTCACGACCGGGCTCGCCCTGGCGAAGCGCTACCACGGCCTCGACGTGCCGGTCCTGACCTTCGCCACCGAGCCGCACGCCATCAGCGCGTACTGGGCGGACCCGTGGGCCGACTACATCCTGGTGCCGTCGGAGGACATCCGGAGAAGCCTAGAGCGCATGGGCGTGCCAGACCGCCAGCTCGAGGTCGTCGGCTATCCGGTCCAGCAGGCCTTCCTCGAGGCCCGCGAGCAGTCGGAGGCGCGCAGGTCGCTGCGTCTCGAGGAGCGCTTCACCTGCCTGGTGTCGCTCGGGGGCGAAGGGATCAGCGCCAGCCCGCTGGCGCTCGTCTCGGCGCTGCGGGCCGAGGCGCCGGCGCTGCAGCTCGTGGTGATCTGCGGCAGGAACGAAACGCTGCGGGGCGAACTGCTGGAGCTGCAGGCGCCGGAGTTGCGGGTCGAGGGCTTCGTTCCGAACATGGCCGACTTCCTCGCCGCCAGCGACGTCGTCGTCGGCAAGGCCGGCCCGGCCTCGGTGTACGAGGCCTTGGCGGTCGGTCGGCCGGTCCTGGTCACCGGCTACGCCGGGCTGAACGAGCGCGGCGTCGTGCGCTTCCTCGAGCGGCGCTCGCTCGGCCGTCTCGTCCACGGTGTTGCCGAGCTGCGCCGCGAGGTACGCCGGTACTTGGATGCGCCCGCAGCGCTCGAGGCCGTGCGCGAACGCTGCGCCGAGCTCGGGCTCGGCGCGCAGACCGAGGCGCTCGGGCACCGCATCGTCGACTATCAGCGCGCGCGGCGCCGCGGGTCTCCGTGAAGCGGGCCGTCCTGGCGCTCCTCATCAGCCTCGGGCTCGGGCTGCTCGGCCTCTACCTGGTCGCCGGGCCGGCGGCCTTCCAACTCGAGACCTACCGCCTGCCGACGGTCAGCCTGCCGCTCGCGCTGCTGATCGCCGCGGCGGCCGCCGCGTACTGGCTCGTCCCCGCGCTCCGGCTCCAGGCGCTGAGTGTGGTGCAGGGTCATGGGCTCCCGTTCGGCACCGGACTCCTCATCCATCTCGTTGGGCTCTACGGCGCCGCCGTCACCCCGGGCGGCTCGGGCGGCGCTCCCGCGATCGCCGCCGCCCTCCGGCG
>SKMG01000430.1 GCA_007121175.1 Trueperaceae bacterium
CGCAGCATCGCGCGGTTCGGCGCGCGCTGGTCGCCTTGCGTGACGACCCGGCTGTGGCGGTTGAGATCTGCCGTCGGACCTTCTGCGTGATCGCTCATGTGCTCTCCCATGCGGCGGTCCTAAGAGCGGCTCCGCCGCCGTGCCTGCCAGTGCGCGTTGCGGGCGAGTGTACCCGCGTCCGGTGCCGATCTCGCGCGGGTCGGTGGTGGCCTCGTCTCAAGCCGGCGCAGCGTCCGGTGCGATCGAGCGCGGCAGCGCCGCGATGACCGCCGCCGTGAAGGCCGCGGTGCCGCGGCTGCCGCCGAGGTCGACGGTCGGGTCCTCGGCCAGGGCGTGCCCGACGGCCGCTTCGAGCGCGGTTGCAGCGTGGGGCTGGCCGAGGCCGTGCCGCAGCATCATCACGGCCGAGAGCATGGTGCCGACCGGGTTGGCGAGATCCAAGCCAGCGATGTCGGGGGCGCTGCCGTGAACGGGCTCGAAGAGGCTTACCGAGCCACCGACGCTGGCCGAGGGCAACAGCCCGAGCGAACCCGGGATCACGGCGGCGAGGTCCGACAAGATGTCGCCGAAGAGGTTGGCGGTCACGATCACGTCGAAGCGGGTGGGCTCCCGGACCAGCTGCATCGCGGCATTGTCGACGTAGAGGTGGTCGAGCTCGACGTCGGCGAACTCGCTTCGGTGCACGCCGACGACGACGTCGCGCCAGAACTGCGAGACATCGAGGACGTTGGCCTTGTCGACGCTGGTGACCGGACCGCCGCGCTCGCGCGCCGCGGTGAAGGCGACCCTCGCGATGCGCTCGACCTCGAAGCGCTCGTAGACGTCGGTGGAGAGGCCGCGTTCGGGCGTGTTCTGCGACGGCTTGCCGAAGTAGATCCCGCCGGTGAGCTCGCGCACGATCAGTAGATCGGTGCCGCTGGCCACCTCGGCCTTGAGCGGCGAGAGGTGCTCGAGGCCGGCGAACACCGTCACCGGCCGCAGGTTCGCGTACACGCCGAGGTGCTTGCGTAGCCCGAGGAGACCGCTCTCGACCCGCAACTCGCGCGGCACGCGGTTCCACGGGTGATCACCGACCGGTCCGCCGACCGAGCCCATCAGCACCGCGTCGCTACCGAGGCAGGCCTGCTTGGTCGCTTCCGGCAGCGGTTGGCCGTAGGCGTCCAGGGCGCTGCCGCCGAACGGTTGGCGCTCGAGCTCGAGGGTGAAGCCGGCGCGCGCGGAGAGGGTCTCGAGCACCTGCAGTGTCGCGTCGATGACCTCGGGCCCGATGAAGTCGCCCGGGAGCACGGCGATGCGGTAGCGAGGGCCGCTCACCGTCGGCCTCCGGTCGCCCGGACGTAGGGCAGCGAGTCCGCCACCCGGCGCACGGCCTCGGCGCCGGCGAGCAGCTCGGACAACGGATCGTAGCGTCCGGCGAGCAGCGCGCTGCGCGCGCTCTCGGGCAGGTGGCCCTGGAAGCTCCGCTCGCCCATCGTGACGGTCGCGCTCGGCACGTCGAGCGTCAGCTCGACTGCGGGGGCGGCCTGAACCGCCGAGCGCAGCTCAGCGAGCGGCTCCTCGTCGAGCGACAGGCACACCAGGCCCAGCGTGGTCGAGTTCGCGAAGAAGATCTCGGCGAAGCTGCCGGCGATCACCGCTCGGAAGCCGGCGCGCGCGATCGCCTGCGGAGCGTGCTCGCGTGAGCTGCCGCAGCCGAAGTTGCGGCCTGATACCAGCACGGTGGCGCCCGCGTGCTCGCTACGGTCGAGCGGGTGGCCGGTGGGCAGTCCGTCGTTGCCGATGCGCTCGTCGCGGAACAGGCCCTCGGCCAGGTCGTCGAAGGTCACGCAGCGCAAGTACCGTGCCGGGATGATGCGATCGGTGTCGATGTCGTCGCCGGGTACGACGACGCCGCGGCCTACCACCGTGCCGATGGGCGCGAGGGCGGCCATCAGGCCACCGCCTCGGCGGGGCCGAAGACCTCGCGAGCGTCGGCCACCATGCCCGTCACGGCCGCCGCCGCCACCATCACCGGGCTCATCAGCACGGTGCGGCCGCTGGCCGATCCCTGACGCCCCTTGAAGTTGCGGTTGCTGCTGCTGGCGCAGAGCTGGTCACCGACGAGCTTGTCGGGGTTCATCGCCAGGCACATCGAGCAGCCCGCCGCGCGCCACTCGAAGCCGGCGTCTTCGAGGACGCGGTCGATCCCCTCGCGCTCGCAGGCCTCCTTCACCAGCGTCGAGCCCGGCACCGCGATCGCCTTCACGCCCGGAGCGACGCGTCGGCCGCGCAGGCGTGCTGCTACCTCACGGAAGTCCGACAGCCGGGCGTTGGTGCACGAGCCGAGGAACGCGACGTCGATCTTCGTCCCCCGGATGGGCGCGCCGGGCGTGAGCTGCATGTGAGCGAGCGCCTCCTCGACGCTGGCGCGCTCATGGGCCGGCACTCGCTCGGGATGCGGGATCGACTCGTCGATCGCGATCGCCTGGCCTGGGTTGATGCCCCACGTCACGGTCGGCGCGATGTCAGTTGCGTCGATCACGACGACGTCGTCGTACTCCGCGCCTGGGTCGCTGGCGAGCGCTCGCCAGCGGGTGACGGCAGCGTCCCAGTCGGCGCCCTGGGGCGCGTAGGGGCGACCCTCGAGGTAGTCGATCGTGGTCTGGTCGGGATTCACGTAGCCGCAGCGGGCGCCGCCCTCGATCGACATGTTGCATACCGTCATGCGCTCTTCCATGCTCATCGCGTCGAACACCTCGCCGGCGTACTCGTAGGCGTAACCGATGCCGCCGTTGACGCCGAGCGTGCGGATGATGTGCAGGATCACGTCCTTGGCGAACACGCCGGGCGCCAGCGCGCCGACCACCTCGACGCGGCGCACTTTCGGCCTGCTCATCGCGAGGGTCTGCGTCGCGAGCACGTCGCGGACTCCACTGGTGCCGATCCCGAAGGCGACCGCGCCGAAGGCACCGTGGGTGCTCGTGTGCGAGTCGCCGCAGGCGATGGTGCTGCCGGGCTGCGTGATGCCGAGTTCCGGCCCGACCATGTGGACGATCCCTTGCAGGCCGGAGTGCAGATCGAAGTAGGTGATGCCGTGGCGGGTGCAGTTGGTGCGCAGGGCCTTGATCATCTGGTCGGCGAGCTCGTCGTCGAAAGGCTCCTCGCGCCGATCGGTGGGCACGATGTGGTCGACCGTGGCGAAGGTGCGCTGCGGCATCCGTACCGGCAGCCCCAGGTCGTCGAGCATGCCGAACGCCTGCGGGCTGGTGACCTCGTGGATGAGGTGGGTGCCGATGAAGAGCTGCGTCTGGCCGTTGTCGAGGCTGCGCACAGCGTGCGCCTCCCAGACCTTGTCGAAGAGCGTGCGGGGGGGCATGCAACATCCTTTCGAGCGCGGGACGTGCCCAAGGCAGTGGTGGGTGGCGTTCGGGCCGAGATCTCGACCGGGGCCCGAGCACGTTAGGCGCCGCTGGAGCGCGGGCACCTGAGGGCCGTGCGCAGGGCCGTGCGCAGCGCCGTGCGTAGGGCCGTGCGTAGGGTCGTGCGCCGCCGCTCGGCTGCGGGCATCAGGCCCGCAGGCGCCGACGATCAGCGCAGCGGCCCAGGCCGTAGGCCGAGGGTCTGCCGCCGGGCGATCACCCGCAGGCGCCGGCGCATCCTCCACGCTCGCTCATGGGCGCGCAGCATGCCCAGGAGTGTACGCGCCGCGCTGCGCTCCGGTCAACGGGAGCGAGGCTCGCGATGGGCGCGCCGCCGACCGACACCTCCACGACCGGTGCCCTCGCGGACTGTGGCGTCTATGCAGCACGCCGCTCATCCGCGGTCACCGGAGCGGCATTGGACTACAATCGAACTGGCTAGCGCGAGGACGTTCACGGGGCGAGCCTCTTTGGCAGGCGACGGGAGTCGTGATCTGATGATGCGGACAGCGGCCGTCAGAACCGTCGCGGACATCGTCCTCGAGGCCTTCTCGCCTCGCGGGCTGCGACTCGTCGAGGCCGAC
>SKMG01000021.1 GCA_007121175.1 Trueperaceae bacterium
GGGTAGGACGAGCCGGCCGGGCGGCTAAGGCGCCTCGACGTAACGCAGCGAGAACAGCGCGAACGCCTCGAAGTGCTGGCGCCAGAAGGGGCCGCCGTGCAGGTTCGCGGTCTCGTGCTCGACGAACAGCCGTTCGAAACCACCCTCCCGAGCCCACGCCACCGCGTGTTGCAACAGCACGGTGCCGATCCCGCTCCGGCGCGCCTCGGGCACAGCGTACGCCGAGCGGATCTGCGCCGTCGCAGTGCCCTCCAGCAGGCGGCCCTCGGACGCTCCGCTACAGCGGCCGACGATGAGGTACGCCAGCGGCGTGGCCCCGTCGCGGTAGACGAAGAGCTGGTCGCCCGCCTGCCGATGCTCCTCGAGGTCCTCCCGCGCGGCCTCGAGCGTATCGTCCTTGTGCAGGAACAGGGGGCTGGCGCGGTAGTACGCCGCATGCTCGGCGGCGAGCGTCGCGAACTCGTCCCAGGAGTGCTCCTGGCTGGCGTGCTCGACGCGGCCGGTTGGTACCGCGGCGCGGGCGCCGACCTGCAGGTCCGAGAGATCGCGCAGTCGCTCGCAGACGATGGCGCCGAAGCCGAGCCCGTAGAGCGCTTCTCTGACGCCGGCGTCGGCGGCGAGATGGCCGAACAAATGGAGCTGCGCGCCCGCCTGGGCCAGACGCTCGGCGACCGCGGCGTAGAGGAGCGGGTACAGCGCCGCCTCCTCGCCGGGTGCCACGGCGTGGCCGTACTCCGGGACGAGCGTAGCGACGAGCCCTCGGAAGTCGAAGGCTGGGCTGGCGACCATGAAGCCGCGCAGCCTGCCGCCTCGCGTCGCCGACATGCCCCCGTGCCGGAACGCCCGCTCCACTCGGCGGCGCAGCCGCGCCTCGTGCTCGGCATCGAGCTCAGGCACGAGCGCGTTGACACGTCGCGCCCGCTCGTAGCTGTGGCGGAACAGCTCGAAGGCGTCCGCTGCCTGCGACGCTGCGGTAGGGGAGATGTCGGAGGGCGTCATCTGCTGCATCGGGCGCCGGTCACGGCGCGGGAATCCTGCTCTTCGGCACGCGCGCCTCGCTGCCGGTCATCCTACCGCTCCAGGCATGCCATCTGACCGCATGCAGAAGGGTTGCCATGCTGATCGAGCGCGAGCCGTGGACGCTGAAGACGGTCCTCCCGAGGCCCAGTCGACCCTCGCGATCGTGTCCTCAGGCCCACGCGACCTCGTGCATGCCGATCGCCCGCCGCCTGAGGCGGCCGGTCGGCCAGCCCAGGGGCGCCGTGCCTCATCGCCGTGTGCCGGCTCGAAGCGCCCGGCGGCCGACCACGAGCGTGACCACGCCGCCGCATGCCGTCGCGACGAGGTCGAACGGATCGAAGGTACCGAGGTGCGCGTAGCGTGCGAGTGCATCGACGGCCCTTGCGAGCGGGTCACCCGCGACGCCCGCTGGGCGCCGCAGGAGCGCATCGGCGACGATCGGGTGCTGCAGGACCTCGAAGCCCCATCCGATGGCCGTCCACGCGGCCGCGGACCAGGTCACGCTGCGCTGCGAGACACCGACCGCAGCGGCGCTCAGCAAGCCGAAGCCGGCGGTATGGCACAGCGAGGGCAGCGAACCCGTCAGGGCGGGCAGGGGGTCGATACCCAGGCCCGTCGGGAGGATCACGGTGCCCGCGCTGCGCGACACCAGGTAGACAGCGGTCCCGAACGCCACCAAGGCAAGGCCGGTCACCGCACTCGCCACCGAGGCTCGATCGATGCGTGCCGACCGGTTCGGAGTCACGCCCGGCATGGGCGTCCCTCGCCGGTGTCAGGGCGGAGGCGCGCGTCGAAGGGAGTGCGATCCGGGGCAGGGCAGGTTGCGAACGCTTCATGAACGCCCCGGTCGCTACCATGCGCTCGATCGTGGCGCCGACGCATTCGACCCTGGGCGTCGTGACGAGGTATCAGCTGGGTCGGGAGAGACCGAGACGGCGGAAGCCACGACGAATGCGCCGCGGCGCGGGAGCGGTGCGGTATGGGTGTCTGGCCCACCGTGGCGACCGACGGGTTCGGCGCCGCCCCCGTCGTGCGGCTTGGAGGTGAGCGATGGGGCGTGCATGTCGTGGCTTGGTCGCAACGGTCGTCGCGGTGGCAGGAGTCGCTTCGATCGTCGCGACGTCTCCGCCCTTCAGCTGGTTGTCGCTCGAGGTGGATCCGCCAGCAGTGTGCCGCGGTGCTCCGGTGGCGCTCAGTTGGGATCTGGGCGGCGCGCCTATGCCGCCCTCCGCGATACGGATCGTCTCGGTGCCCGACGATGCCTTCTCCCCGCCGATCACCGGCGTGTTGCTGGAGCGCGAGGGGGAGATCGAGGTGACGGCGCTGGCGCCCGCCTACATCGGCGTCTACGAGGAACACCTGGCCGGCCACCGCTTGACCTGGCGAGCGGTCACCGTCGACGTCGCGGACTGCGAGGCCAGGGGATTCCAGGTCGGATCGGACGAGCTCCCGATGGTCGCGATCGCACACGACCCCAGCAGCGGGCACCTCCTGGCGGCGGTCGAGCCGACTTCGGCCACCACGCCGAGCGGGCTGCGGCGGTGGTCGCCCGAGCTCGAGCCGCTCGCGGCGATCGAGGTGTCCGGCCGCATCACCGACCTTGCGGTGGCGGTCGACGGCCGCCTCGGCATCACCGGGGCGCTGCCGCACCCAGATCCCGACGTCGAGACTACGGTCGCATTCGCCGGCGTGGTGGAGCCCGATGGCACTCCGCTGTGGCTCGCCGTGCTCGAGCCGCCGGCCGGAGACCTGAACGCCGGGTCTCAGGGCCTGGCGGTGGCGTTTGGGCCCGACGGGGGTCTGGTGGTTGCCGGCTGGAGCTCGACCGGCGGTCCACGCCAAGGCTTCGTGCGCCGCCACGACGCCACTGGTCGGTTGATGTGGGAACACACCGTGGCTGCCGGAGACGCCACCGAAGCTCGTGCGGTCGCGGTACGAGACGGCGGCGACGTCATGGTCGCGGGCCTCACCCGAGCGAGGCTCACTGGCGACGAGGGACCGTCCGGCCTCGAGGTGTTCGTCCGGGCGCTCGACGGAGCGTCCGGCACCGAAGCGTGGACGGCGCAGCGTCCGCCGGCGTCTCCCCTGGGCGGGAGGCCTGCCCTGGCTCGCTTGAGCGGTGACCGGGTGCTGCTCCTCGCCCTTCATCTCACCGCCTTCGGCGCTGATGGGGAGGAGCTGTGGACGCGCGCGCCAGAGCCAGGGCACGGCTATTCTGCGCTCGCCGAGGACGGTGTCGGCGGCGCGTTCGTCGCCTCCAACCTCCAGGTAGAGGTGCCATTCCCGTCGGTGGCGTACGAATTGCGCCGTCGGGTCGACGTGCTCGTCGAGCGCTACGACGCAGACGGCCTGCAGGTGTGGGAGCACGCGTTCGGCTCGTTGGGCGTGGACTTGGTCGTCGCGCTCACCGCATGGCCCGAAGCAGGTGACGACGCGGTGGCCGTCGCTGGCACCACCAGCGGTAGCCTGCTGACGCCCGTCGACGACCCACTGCCCAGGTGGTCGTACCTCAAGGTACTCGCGCGTGAACGCTGACGTCACCGCCGCACCGCATCCGCAGCGGGCCCCGCCGGCGCCACCGAGCGCCTCGCTCGGCCAGCCGACGGCAGTGGTCTGCCAGGGGATGAGCAGCACGATGCGTCGGTGCATGGCAACGTCCTACCGCGGGCGCAGGGAGGCGAATCGGCCCCATTGCAGCGTGACCGAGCGTTCCCGTGCCCGGCACGAGCGGCCGCCGTTCGCCACCCGAGAACCCACTTCACCATGATGCTAGCCGAAGAGGCGCGCAGTCGCGCATGTTCGAACCGTGGCACCGTCACGCGATGGGCTTGTCCGGAGTGGTCTACCGTGAGCCCTGGAGGTGCAGACGATGGAGCACGTCGAGCTGCAGGCGTTCTGGAAACTGCTCAAGCCCGAGGTCGTGTCGTGGGCGGTGGCGGAGCACGA
>SKMG01000075.1 GCA_007121175.1 Trueperaceae bacterium
GCAGCTGGTTGATGAGTCCGCCCTCGCGCGTCAGCAAGATGATCGCCCCGCTGACCCAGAAGAACAGGATGCCGCCACTGGCGAGCAGCGCCGCGAGCCAGCCGAAGATGATGGGCGAGCGGTCGTCGAGCACCAGGCCGTTCGGCATTGCGTCGTCCATGGCGTCCTCACTCGGGGAGACCGGGGCCAGCGTCGTCCGGGCTCAGGGGCCGACCCTCGGTCATGCCTTCGTATTCTAACAAGCGCCAGCCGCATACCACGTGGAGAACGGCTCAGGCGCCGGCCTGCTAGGCTCGAGAGCAGGCATGCGTCCGTTCCCGACCACCAAGGTGCGGCCCCCTCGCTCGGCAGCGACGGTGATCGAGCGGCCGCGACTCGAGGCCGAGCTGGAGGGTGCGCGGCGGCGACTGCGCGCGACGCTGTTGGTGGCGCCCGCCGGCTACGGCAAGACCACCGCGGTGAGCGCCTGGTTGCGGCGAACGGGGCACGACGCGGCCTGGTTCATGCTCGACCCAGGCGACGACCTCGGAACCGATCCGGACGCGCTGGTCGCGGCCTGGCTCACGGCCGCGCTGCAGGCGGCCGGAGCGTGGCCGGCTGACACTGCTGCGCCGAGCGGGCCGACGCGCGATCCGAGCGCCGTCGCGGCGGCGTGCGAGGCGAGCGGTTGGCGCGGGGTGATCGTGTTCGACGACGCCCACCACCTCGGCGCGGCCGCCGCGGCTTCCCTGGCCACCTGGATCGAGCGCGCACCCGAAGGCGTGCACACGGTCGTGTCGGCCAGGCACACCCCACCGCTGCCGGTCGCCCGCTGGCTGGCGCGCGGCGCTGCCGAGGTCATCGGTGTCGAGACGCTCCGGTTGCGCGCCGACGAGGGGCGAGCGCTGCTGCAGCGCCTGCTCCCCGAGCTGGTGCCGGCCCACGCCGACGCGCTCATCACGCGGGTCGAGGGGTGGCCGGCGGGTGTGCTGCTCGCGGCCCGCTCGCTGCGCGGCAAGGCGGATCCCGGCGACGTCATCGAGCGCTTCACCGGCACCGACCGCTACGTCCTGGCCTTCCTGACCGAGGAGGTCCTGCTACGCCTGCCCGACGACCTACACCAGGCCGTACTGCTGCTGGCCGGAGAGCCACGCCTCTGCGCGGGCTTGGTCGACGCCATGACGCGGAGCAGCGGCGGCGCCGCCCTGCTCGCCCGGCTGGAGGAGCACGAGGCGTTCCTCGAGCGTCTCGACGTGGTGGACGAGGATGGGCCCTGGTTCCGGTTCCCGGACTTCTTCCGTGACCTGCTCGCGCACCGGCTGACACTGACGCACCCCGACCTCCCAGCGGAGCTCGCCGGGCGCGCCGCGGCCTGGTGGGAGGCCCGGGCGCTGCGCGCCGGCCGGGAAGCCGTTCTCACCCGCGCTCGGGCCGCCCAGACCGCCACGTCGCCGGGGGCGCCGGAGGGAGAACCGCTGACGGAGCGGGAGCATCAGGTGCTGGCTATGCTCGTCGTCGGCGCGACCACCAAGGCGGTGGCGCGCGAGCTGGGGCTGTCGCCCAACACCGTCAAGACCCACACGCGCCACCTGTTCGAGAAGCTCGGGGTGCGCACGCGGACCCAGGCTGCCGCCGTGGCGAGGAGGCGCGGCCTGGTGTAGGGCGTGGCCTCACCCGGCGCCTCACCCGGCCCCTCACCCGGCCCCTCACCCGAACGGATGATGACCCGTCACCCCAGACGATCCTAGCTTGGGCACGAAGGCGCCAGCGGCGAGCAGATCCGATGTCGGCGCCGGCAGAGGAGGAAGCGGCATGAACAGCGATCAGACCTCGGGCACGAAGCCGGGCGAAGGCGAGCACGTCGAGGAGTTTCGCGTCAGTGGCGAGGCCGTCCTGTCCAAGGTGAAGGAGCTGGTGCGCGAGGGCAACGTCCGGCGCATCACCATCAAGAACGAAGAGGGGCGGACGCTGATCGAGATCCCCTTGACCATCGGCGTGATCGGCACGGTGCTGCTGCCCGTCTGGGCAGCGATCGGCGCCATCGCGGCGCTCGCGGCCAACCTCACCCTGGCGGTCGAGCGGCGCTCATCGCCGACCAGCGGCACCGACCCCGACCAGGCCGGCCACGCACAGCGTGAAGCCGACCAGAGCGCACGGGAGGCGACACCATGAACGGACACGATCAGAGCTTCGACCACGAACGCGGCCAGGCGCACACCGCTCCCCAGCCCCAGGCGACCCCGCAGCCCCAGGCGACCCCGCAGTCGCACGGCGCGGCCCACACCCAAGCAACCGCCCAGCCGCAGGGCCCGGGCCAGACCGGTGCGCCCGACGATCGCAGCGATGCCGACCGCTTCTTCGCCCAGCTCCAGCACGTCATGCGCGTGACCTGGGAGGCTGGCGTGCGCCTGGTACGCATCGGCAACCGCCGTCGTCTGACACTGCGAAGCCGCACCGGTGAGGTGTGGGTGCGCATGCCCATCACGCTGGTCGTGCTGCTGGCGCTGCTGCTGGTGCCGTACTGGCCGCTGCTCGTCGTGCTCGTGGTCGTCGGCTTCGCGGTCGGTGCCCAAGCGAGCGTCGAGCGCGTGGCGGCGGCCGAGCCGTCGCAGACGCCGTCGGCGAACGGCGGGCAACCGCCCGCTGGCGGTTCGCTCTAGCGCCACTCCACCCGCGCGAGGTTGGTTCGCCACAGGCGCCGCGGCTCGTCGGCGACCGACACGCCTTCGTGCGCGCGAGCTTGGTCTGGCGACCACGCCGCTACGGTGCGACCCCCTGGTACACTGAAACGCTTTGACCGGCGTGGCCCCCTCGGAGGCCACGCCGCCGTCACCGGACGCCCGCACCCGGCCCCGCCGCTCGCGGCGCTGCCCGCGCACGACGCGGCCGCGCCCTGCGGCGCCCGTCCGGTCGACGTTCGGGCCAGGAGGCGCAATGGATCTCGTCATCCGCGGTGCACGCGAGCACAACCTCAAGAACGTCGATCTCAGGATCCCCCGCAACGCCTTCGTGGTCTTCACCGGCGTGTCCGGCTCCGGCAAGTCGACCCTGGCGTTCGACACCATCTACGCCGAAGGTCAACGCCGCTACGTCGAGAGCCTCTCGGCGTACGCCCGGCAGTTCCTCGGCATCATGGACAAGCCCGACGTCGACGGCATCGAGGGCCTGTCGCCGGCGATCTCGATCGACCAGAAGACCACCAGCCACAACCCGCGCTCGACGGTCGGCACCGTCACCGAGATCCACGACTACCTGCGCCTGCTGTTCGCGCGCGCCGGGCAACCGCACTGCCCCGAGTGCGGCCGCACCATCGAGCGCCAGAGCGCCTCGGAGATCACCGCGGCCCTCGTCGAGCGCTTCCCGGGCTCGAGGGCCATGCTGCTCGCACCCGTGGTGCGCGGACGCAAGGGCGAGTACCGCAAGCTCTTCCAGGAGCTCAAGAAGGAGGGCTACGCCCGGGTGCGTGTCGACGGCACGGTGCAGACCCTCGACGAAGCGCTCGCTGCCAACCTGGAGAAGTACGAGCGGCACGACATCGAGGTCGTGGTCGACCGCATCAAGATCGATCCCGAAGAGCGTTCGCGGCTCGCCGAGTCCGCGGAGCTGGCGCTCGCCAAAGGTGACGGGCTGCTGCGGGTGTGGCTGCCCGACGACGGCGTCGACGAGCTCTACTCCGAGCGCTTCGCCTGCCCGGAGCACGGCACCTTCTTAGAAGAGCTCGAGCCCCGCGTGTTCAGCTTCAACAGCCCCTACGGCGCGTGCATGGCCTGCTCGGGCCTCGGCTTCTTGCAGCAGTTCGACCCGGAGTTGATCATCCCCGACCCAGAGCGCTCCATCGCTCAGGGCGCGATCGCCCCCTGGTCCGGCGGCCGCGCCGACGGCAACAAGGTCTTCTACTGGGACCGCCTGCGCTCGATCGCCGAGCACTTCGACGTCGACTTGGCGACGCCCTGGAAGGCTCTCCCCGAACGCTTCCGCACGGTCGTGCTCCACGGCACCGAGGAGGCGATCGACGTGGTCTACAGCCGCGGCGGTCGCGAGACGCTGCGGTTCAAGGCCGAGTTCGAGGGCGTGGTGGCGAACCTGCAGCGACGCCTGAAGGAGGCGCAGACCGACTACGCGCGGGAGAAGCTCGAGGGCTTCATGTCGCTGGTGGCCTGCCCATCGTGCCACGGCACGCGCTACAAGCCCGAGGTGCTCGCGGTCACCGTCGGAGGCCGCTCGATCGCCGACGTCTCGCGGCTGTCCGTGATCGAGGCCCGAGGCTTCTTCGGAACGCTGGCGCTCGCCGGTGCAGCGGGCGAGGTCGCCACCCCGATCCTGCGCGAGGTGAACGCACGTCTCGGCTTCCTCGAGGACGTCGGACTCGACTACCTCTCGCTCGACCGCAGCGCCAACACCCTCTCGGGGGGCGAAGCGCAGCGCATCCGCTTAGCGACGCAGGTCGGCTCGGGCCTCACCGGAGTCCTGTACGTGCTCGACGAGCCGTCGATCGGCCTCCACCCGCGCGACAACGCCCGCCTCCTCAAGACGCTCCTGTCGCTACGCGATCTCGGCAACACGCTGATCGTCGTGGAGCATGACGAGGAGACCATGCGCGCTGCGGACTTCATCGTCGATCTCGGCCCCGGCGCCGGCGTCCATGGCGGCGAGGTCGTCGCCGCCGACACGCCGGAGCGGCTCCAGCAGCACCCGACGTCGCTGACCGCCGCCTACCTGCGCGGCGACAAGAGCATCGCGGTGCCGAGCGAGCGACGCAAGGGGAACGGCAAGGCCGTGACGGTGGTCGGCGCCCGCGAGCACAACCTGCAGGGCATCACGGTGAGCTTCCCGCTCGGAACGCTCACCTGCGTGACCGGCGCCTCGGGCTCCGGCAAGTCGACGCTGGTGCACCGCATCTTGCACGCCTCGCTGGCCAAGCAGCTCTACCGCGCCAAGGAGAACCCCGGGGCTCACACCCGCATCACCGGGAGCGAGCACATCGACAAGGTGATCGAGATCGACCAGTCGCCGATCGGACGCACGCCGCGCTCGAACCCGGCGACCTACACCGGCATCTTCACCGAGGTCCGCGATCTCTTCACCCGCGCCCCGGAGTCGCGCAAGCGCGGCTACAAGCCCGGCCGCTTCTCGTTCAACGTCAAGGGCGGACGCTGCGAGGCCTGCAAGGGCGACGGCACGGTCAAGGTCGAGATGTACTTCCTGCCCGACATCTACGTACCCTGCGAAGTCTGCAAGGGAGCGCGCTACAACCGCGAGACCCTCGAGGTGAAGATCCGCGGCAAGTCGATCGCCGACGTCCTGGCGATGACGGTCGACGAGGGGCTCGACTTCTTCGAGCACATCCCCACCGTCGCGCGCAAGCTCAAGCTGATGAAGGACGTGGGGCTCGGCTACATCCGCATCGGTCAGCCCTCACCGACGCTCTCCGGGGGCGAGGCGCAACGGGTGAAGCTAGCGGCCGAGCTGGGCAAGCGCTCCACCGGTAAGACCCTCTACATCCTCGACGAGCCGACCACCGGCCTGCACTTCGAGGACACCCGCAAGCTGCTCGACGTGCTGCACCGACTCGTCGAGGCGGGCAACACCCTCCTGGTGATCGAGCACAACCTCGATGTCATCAAGACCGCCGACTGGGTGATCGACTTAGGGCCCGACGGCGGCGACCGCGGTGGTCTGCTGGTGGCCGAGGGGACGCCGGAGCAGCTGGCCATGCACGAAACGTCCTCCACGGGTGCCTACCTGCGTGCGCTCGCGCCGATCAAGCAGCGGCTGGAACGGCGGCAGGTCGCGTGAGGCGGCCGAGGTAGCATAGGAGCGTGATCCGGCCCGCCCCAGACCCCCAGCGCGTGATCGTCGGTACGTTCATGGTGTTGGCGGCGGTGGTGTTCGCGGTTGCGCCGCTGCCGCTCGCGCTTCGCAGCGCAGGCGTCGTGCTGTCGGCCTACCTCGCCTTCGGGATGGGCGGGATGCCGTTCGCGTACCTGGCGGCGCTGCTGGCGCCGCCGGCGGGGCTCATCGCCGGAGACGCCGAGTGGCTGGTGATGCTGCCGATCATGCTGAGCGGCAACCTCTTGGGGATGCTGGCCCTCGAGTTCGGCTGGCGCTACCCGGCCCTCATCCTCTCGCCCTTACTGCTCATCACGCCGGCCGCCTTCGTGCAGGCCGCCACACAGCGAGAGCTGTTCGCGGTCGCGCTGCCCTGGGACGACACGCGCGCGACCTGGCTCACGCTGCACGCGCTGGTCGCCGCGTTGGGGGTCTTGAGCGCCTTCATGCTCGATAGGCGGCGCGCTCGGCGCGAGAGCGACACGCCGAACAAGGCGCGCGCGGTCGGCAGGCCCACACCCGCGCGCCGCCGGGCCTAGCGTGCGGGAGCGGCTGCACGCGGCCTGGGCTGCTTCGGCGTCCCATCCGCTCGGCGACTTCGTGCTGGCGCTGGTGCGGCGCTACCGTGCGCACTCGGTGGGGACGCTCGCCTCCTCGCTGGCCTACTACGCCGCCGTCTCGCTGGGGCCGATGCTGCTGGTGCTCGGCGGCTGGCTGGGGCTCATGCTCCGCGCCAGCCCCGAGCTCGCCGAGCCGTATCGGGCCGCGCTCGAGGAGCTCGTGCGCCAGATGTTCCCGCTGACAGAAGACGCAGCCTTGATGGTGCAGCAGAGCGTCGACGCGATCGTGCTCCGGCTCGGCGAGGGAGCGATCCTGCGTTCGCTGCTCTCGTTCGTGGTGCTGCTGTGGGCGGCGACCAACTTCTTCTCGTCGCTCCAGTTCGCGCTCGAGCGCATCTTCTCGGTCAACGCCCAGCGAGGCTTCCTGCGCAAACGAGTGGTGGCGGTGGTGCTGGTCTTCGCGGCTGCCGCATTCGTGGCGTTCGAGGTGATCGGGGCCACGGTCGCCAACGCCGCCGCACAACTCTGGGCCAGCTTGGCCGCGAACCTCGAGGAGTTCGACGTCGTGCTGCCGGAACTGCGGCTGCCCTGGCTGTTCAGCCCGCTCCGCCTGCTCGCGGTCGCGGCGGTGCTCACGCTCAGCTTCCGGCTGCTGCCCCGTGAGCACAGCGACTGGTTCAGCGCGCTGGTGGGGGGCGTCAGCGCGACCCTGACGCTGGCCGTGCTGCGGCAGGTGCTGATCGCTGGCGTCTCGATCGAGCGCATCACGCTCATCTACGGCGTGGTCACCGGCGTGATCATCCTGCTGTGGCTCTACCTGGCCCTGCTCGTATTCCTGCTGGCCGCGACCCTGACGGCAGAACTCGCCCACCGCCGGGCTACACTGGAGCGGTGAGCCGATCACCACGCCAGCCAGGCAAGCCGGAGGGTCCGGTGCTCTACCGGATCGGCTTCGTGCTCTTCTCGCTGATCATCAGGGGCCTCTACGGCTTGCGCGTCCACGACGCGGAGCACGTGCCGCGCTCGGGACCGTGCGTGATCGCCGCGAACCACGACTCGGCCTGGGACCCGCCGGTCGTGGGGCTCGCGACGCCGCGCTTCGTCCAGTTCATGGCCAAGCGCGAGCTCTTCCGCAACCGGGCCTTCGCGGCCGTGCTGCAGGCGGTCGGCGCGTTCCCGGTCGATCGCGGCCGCAACGACATCGGCGCGGTCAAGGAGTCGTTGCGCAGACTGGAGCAGGGCGGGACGGTGGGGGTGTTCTTCGAGGGCACCCGGCGGGCTGAGGCCAAGGGCGCCATGGGCGGAGCCGCCTTCCTGGCGCAACGTACCGGTGCCGCCCTGGTCCCGACCGCTATCTGGCGTGAGGGTCGGCGCTTCTCGGTGCGTTTCGGCGAGCCGCTACACGCTCACGGCCGCTCGCGGCAGGAGACGGTCGAGCTGACCCAAGCGCTGAGCGATCGAGTCCGTTCGCTGCTCTCGCCTGACGCCGGCTCGGCCGGATACGGCGCCGGTCCGGCCGCCTGATGTACCGTCCTGGACGGGCCTTCTCGGCGATGTCGTTGGGGAGGCCAGAAAGCACGTCCTGGTGGACGTCGAGGCGTAGCAAATGCGATAAACACCGTCGTGCACTTGCCTTGCGACAAGTAGCGTGCTAGATTGCCCGCAAGCAGCCCGCTCTCAAGGAGGAATCCGATGGCGAAGCAGAAGACCGTGTCGAAGGCCGACCTCGTCGACACCGTGGCCGATGCGACCGGGATGAAGAAGAAGGACGTGAAGGAGGTCGTCGATACCACGCTGGCGCAGGTCAGCAAGCACCTCGACGACGGGACCAAGGTGCAGCTGACGGGCTTCGGGACTTTCGAGGTGCGCAGGCGCAAGGCCCGCACGGGGGTCAAGCCCGGGACGACGGAGAAGATCAAGATTCCGGCCAGCAAGTATCCGGCGTTCAAGCCCGGCAAGAGCCTCAAGGAGCAGGTCAAGAAGTAATCGCGACGGTCTCTCGATCGCTCGCCACGAGGATGCCGACCGCGGGCGGCCCGTCAGGGTCGCCCGCTCGTGTCTCGTGAGCGCCGACGGCGGCTAGACTGACGCTCGTGAGCCTCCTCGACGTCATCGGCCCCGTCATGGTGGGCCCCTCCAGCAGCCACACGGCGGGCGCCTGCCGGCTCGCGCTGCTCGCCCGCTACACGCTCGCTACGGTCCCTGTGCGGGCGCTCTTCACGCTCCACGGCTCGTTTGCCAAGACCGCGCGAGGTCACGGCACCGATCTCGCCCTCGTCGCAGGGGCGCTCGGCTACGCGCCGGACGATCCGCGCATCCCACGCGCCTTCGAGCAGGCCGGCCGAGCCGGCCTCAGCTACGGGTTCGAGACTGCCGATCTCGGCGACGTGCATCCGAACAGCGTCCGGATCGAGCTCTGGACCGCCGAAGCCGACCAACCCAGCCGCGGCGTGACGCTGCTCGGTTCCAGCCTCGGCGGCGGCCTGGTCAAGGTCTTCGAGCTCGACGGCTTCCGCCTCGAGTTCACCGGCGGCTCGCCGACGCTGCTGGTACGCCATCGCGATGCACCCGGCGTGCTGGCGCGGGTCACGCGCGTGATCGCCGACGACGACGTGAACGTCGCCACGCTCTACTGCGCCCGCCGGCGCAAGGGCGGCGAAGCCATGATGTCCGTCGAGTGCGACCGCCCCATCAGCCAGGCCGCGGCGGACTACTTGCTGCATCTGAACAGCATCAGCTGGCTGCGCCAGATCCCGGCCGTGATGAGCGCCGCCAGCGATGGCGCCCACGTCGCAAGCGCCACCAGCGACGGTGCCAGGACGGAGCCGCGCTCGTGACGCTCTCAGAGCTCGCTGCAGCCCGCACCTCGGCGAGCGCGGCCGTCCTGGCCGATCAAGGATTGTCTTCGGACGAGCTCGAGGCGCTGCTCGACGGCATGCGCGGGCGGCTACAGGAGATGCGCGACTCGATCCGCCGCGGGCTCGCCAGCGACGCTGCGAGCCGCACCGGCATGGTCGGCTGGAACGCCAAGACCCTCTGGGAGGCCGATGATGCGCTCGAGTCGCCACTGGTCAGGCGCGTTCAGGCGTACGCCATGGCGGTCAACGAGGAGAACGCCCGCATGGGCCGCATCGTCGCGGCGCCGACCGCGGGCAGCGCCGGAACCGTTCCGGGGGCGCTGATCGGCGTCGCCGACCACCTCGGCCTCGACGACGATGCACTGGTGCACCCGCTGGTCCTGGCCGCCGGCATCGGCGAGGTGATCTCGAAGACGATGTTCATCGCCGGCTCCACCGGCGGTTGCCAGGCGGAGATCGGGTCCAGCGCGGCGATGGCCGCCGCCGCGGTCACTGAGCTGCTCGGCGGCGACGCGGCCGCGAGCGTGCACGCTGCCGCCATGGCCCTGATGAACAGCATCGGGCTGGTCTGCGACCCGGTCGGCGGCTACGTCGAGGTGCCCTGCGTCTCCCGCAACGCCTTCTTCGCGGTGCACGCCGTCGCTAGCGCGCAGCTGGCGCTGGCCGGTCTGCGCTCGGTGATCCCTCCCGACGAGGTGGTGCAGGCGATGGCCTCGGTCGGGCGCATGCTGCCGCCGGAGCTCCGTGAGACCGGTGAGGGTGGCATCGCAGCGACCGCCACCGGCCGCAGGATCGCGCTGGAACTCGCCCGCTGAGGACGTCGTAGCCGGCGTCGCCGCCGCACGGTATAGCCCGAGGCCGGGACAGTCACCTCGAGGCGAGCCGGGCGCCCCACCTGCGGACGCGGGCGAGATCGTGCCGTGGGCACCGGTACGCGCTCGCACCTGCGAGGCATAGTGGTGTGGCTAGCCCCGGCGGGCCGGCGCCACTCGCCCACGCCGGCGGGCCGGCGCCACTGGTACACCGGCGGGCCGACGCCACTGGCCGATCCCGGCGGGCGCCGCCCCAATCCTGGCACGTAGGAGGTGCAGGCATGGCCACGGCACGAACCCCACGTCATCGCGTCCTCGTCGTCGGCGCGGGCTTCGGCGGCCTCGCGGTCGCTCGCTCGCTGCGCCGCACCGACGTCGACGTCATCCTCGTCGATCAGCACAACTTCCACACCTTCCAGCCGCTGCTCTATCAGGTGGCCACGGCGGGCTTGTCGGCCGAGGACGTGGCGCACCAGATCCGCGGCATCGTGCGCAGCCACGGCAACGTCCGCTTCCGCATGGGCACGGTCACCGACTTCGATCTCGACGAACGGCTGATCAGGCTCGACGACGGCAACGTGCTGCCATACGACAGCCTGGTGCTCGCGGCCGGCGCCGTGTACGGCGACTACGGGATCCCGGGCGTGCTCGAGCACGCGTTCATGCTCAAGAGCCTGCATGAGGCGGTCGATCTGCGCAGCCACGTGTTGCGGCAGTTCGAGGCCGCCGCGCTCGACCCGACGGCGCTGGACGGAGGGCGGCTCACCTTCGCGATCGCCGGTGCCGGACCGACCGGCGTCGAGATGGCCGGCGCCTTCGTCGAGCTGTTCGAAGTGGTACGCAAGGACTACCCGGAACTGGAGGGCGTCGAGCCTCGGGTGGTGCTCATCGAACCCACCAGCGCGGTGCTGCCCCCGTACACGCCCGCGTCACGGGCGTACGCCGAGCGGATCTTGCGGCGCCGTGGCGTCGAGGTGCGCCTGGACACCGGCGTTGCACGAGTGGAGCCGGAGTGGATCGAGCTCACCGGCGGTGAGCGCCTCGCGACGCATACGCTGGTGTGGGCCGCCGGCGTGCGCGCTCACCCGCTCACCGAGCGGCTCGGCGTACCGCTCGGGCCCGGTGCCCGCGTGCCGGTCACCGAGCACCTGCACCTCCCGGATCGTCCGGAGGTCTTCGTCATAGGCGACGCCGCTGGCGTGTCCGGCAACGAGCCCAGGCCCCATCCGCAGGTCGCGCAGGTGGCCATCCAGATGGGCAAGCACGCCGGGCGGGTGATCCAGGATCGGTTGCGAGGAGCGGCGAGCGCGCCCTTCAGGTACCGTGATCGGGGCCAGATGGCGATCATCGGCCGCAGCGCAGGGGTGGCGGAGCTCTCCAAGCGGCTCGGCGGCGGACGCTTTGGCGGCTTCCCGGGTTGGCTGGCGTGGCTGTTCGTCCACCTGATCTACCTGCCCGGGCACCAGAACCGCGTGAGCGCCATGGCCACCTGGATCTACAACTTCTTCACCTTCGATCGCCACGCGCGCCTGGTGCTAGACCGCCGCGAGCGGGCGGCGGCGGCGGTACGGGTGGGGGCGGCTGCGCGAGCGGCGAACTCGCCACGGCCTCCCTCGACCGCTTCGGACGACGCGCTCGAGGCGGACGGCGGGAACGAGAGCCGCGAACCGGTGCTGCGCTAGCGGTACCATGCCCGAATGGACACTCTTCCGCACGGCTTCGGCGATGTCGAGCTGCACGCTGCGCTCGACGTCGCCATCGAAGCCGCCGACGCCGCGGCACGCATCCACCGCGCCCACCAGGGCGGCTCCTTCGCCACCCGCACCAAGTCGACCGACATCGACCTGGTCACCGAGGTGGATACCCGCTCGGAGGCCGCGATCCGCGAGGTGATCGCGGAGTACTACCCCGACCACGCGGTGCTCGGCGAAGAGCAGGGCCAAGACGCCACGGCCCGCTGCCGCTGGATCGTCGATCCGCTCGACGGCACCGTGAACTACGCGCACGGCTTCCCCTTCTACTGCGTGTCCATCGCGCTCGAAGTCGACGGGCAGGTGCTCGTCGCGGTCGTGCACGACACCGCCAACGGCGAGCGCTTCACGGCGCTCACCGGCCGCGGCGCTTTCGTCGACGGGCGCCGTCTGCACGTCAGCGGCACCACCGACCTGCGCAGCAGCATCATCTCGACGGGCTTCTCCTACGACCTCGCGACGATCGAGCAGAACGTGCCGCTGCTGGCGCGAGCCCTGGCGAGCACGCAAGGGATCCGGCGCGCCGGCTCCGCCGCCCTCGACATCTGCTACGTCGGCGCGGGCCGCGTGGACGCGTTCTGGGAGCTGCGCCTCAACGCCTGGGACGTCGCGGCCGGCTTGCTGATCGTGCGCGAGGCGGGCGGCACCGTGACCGGCCCGGACGGCAGCCCCTATCGCTGGGACGACGAGGCCTTCGTCGCGAGCAATGGCGCGCTGCACGCTCGCGTGCTCGAGCTCCTGAACCTGGGCCAGGCGCTCGCCTGAGACCGCGCGCGGGCAACTCAACTCGGCGCGGGGGCGTCAAGCGGCGGTACGGATCGGGCGCAGGTCCACGCCCGCCTCACCGACGAGCTCCTCGCTCAGCGTCCAGAGCCGGCGCTGGGAGACAGGATCGCGCGCCCGCGGGGCCATCGGTCGCTCGCGCCGGTCGACGTAGTAGCCGCCGCTAGCGCCGATCTCGCTCGCTTCGGTCATGAGCCACACCAACCCGTCGGCGCCGCGCTCGGGAGTGCGCCCGAACAGCCGCTGCGCCAGCCGCGTCAGCGTGCTCGACCAGCCGCCGGCGTGCCCGAACGAGGTTGCCACGAAACCCGGGTGCACGGCGTACGCTCGCACCCCCGTCCCAGCCAGCCGGCGCGCCAGTTCGGCGGTGAACAGCTGGTTGCAGAGCTTGGTCCAGGCATACGCCCGCCATCCCGAGAAGCGCTGCTCGGAGTTCGGGTCGTCGAGCTGGAGCCTCGCTGCCAGCGCCGCATTGGACGACACCGTGACGATGCGGCCTCGGGCCTCTCGAAGCGCCGGTAGGGCTGCGTGCGTCAGCGCGAACGGTCCGAGGTGGTTCAGCGCGAAGCTGTACTCGAAGCCCTCAGGAGTGGTGGTCCGCCGGTGGACGAACGCACCGGCGTTGTTCGCCAGGGCGTCGAGGCGGCCGAAGCGGGAGATGACGGCCTCGGCCAGCGCTACCGCCTCGCCCGGTCGGCTCAGGTCGGCCGCGACGAAGTGGGCTCGACCTGAGCCAGTGTGGCGTTGGAGTTGCTCGACCGCTTCGCTGCCTGCGCCGCTCTGGCGCGATGAGCAAACGACGGTCCAACCATCCTCGAGCAGCGGCCTGGCCGCGGCCAGACCGATCCCGGAGCTCGCCCCGGTGATCAGGGCCACGCGCTCGGAAGCGTGCTCGTTGCCGGGCGTGCCGGGCTCCAGAGGCACTCGCACGGGCCGCTAGAACTCGTCGGGGAACTCGAGCGTGAGGTTCGGTGGCCGGCGCGGCGCGCGCGGCTCGTCGGGATCGTCCAGCTCACGCTCGGTGCGAGTCGGCGCGGGCGAGCGGGCTCGAGCGCGCCTCGGGAGCCCGCTCGCAGGCTCGGCCACCTGCCTCTCTGGCTTCGGTCTCGGTGCGACGTCCCTACCGGTGCGCCCGGCTTCAGTCTGGTTCGCCGGACGCGGTGGGGCGGGCGCTCCCGCGTCCGGCGCGCGCGGTGCGGCCGACCTCGGCGCGGCCGACGTGCCTGCCTCGAGACCGCCGGCAGGTCGGCTCGAGCTAGCGCGCGTGGTCGTGGC
>SKMG01000217.1 GCA_007121175.1 Trueperaceae bacterium
GCCGACGATCCCACAGAACGACGCGGGCCGCACGACCGAGCCGGCCGTCTGGGTCCCGATCGCCAGCGGGATCGTGCCGGCACCGACCGCCGCGGCCGAACCGCTGGACGACCCACCTGGCCCGCGACCGGCTCGACCGCTCGGGCCTCGGCCCGCTGCTCGATGCGCCCGAGAGCGTCTGCTAGACTCCGCCCGTGGCCGCGAGCGGATCTCTCCTGGACGCTCTCCTGGCGGGTCCGCTGGCGCTCTACCCCGCGCTCGCGGCGCTGCTGCTCGCGGCCGTGGGGCTGGCCAGCGGCCTGCTCCGCGGCGACGTGCTGGCACTCGCCCGGCCGGTCCCGGTCGCCTGGGTCCTGCTGAGCGTACCCGCCTCGTGGGCCGTCCAGCGCTTCGGGGAGATGCCAGCGCTCTCCGGCTGGGACGTGGCCACCCTCGCGTTCGCTCCCCTCGCACTGATCGCGCTGGCCTACGGGCCGACTCCGGCCCTGGTGGCGCTCGCGCTCACCGCCGCCTGGGTAGGCCTGCCGGCCTCGCCCGAGGCGCTCCATGGCGCCTACGGCTGGCTGCTAGGGCTCGAGCTGGTGGTGCTCGGTTGGCTGGCGATCGCGCCCAGCCCGCGCTCCTGGCGCTTCATCGCAGGTCCTTACCTGCTGCTCGCCCACACCCTGACCATCGCCACGGCAGGCCTGGCGTCGGTGGTGTTGACCTCTGGCCCGCCGACGCTCGCGAGCTTCGCGGCTCAGCACGCTCGCCCCACCTGGGAGTTGCTGGCGCTGGCGGCGGCGCTGGCGCTGCTCCCCCCGGCGGCGTGGCGCTCGGCGTTCCCGCACGCCTCGCTAGGGGGGCCGAGCGCTCCCGTCGCGGTGCCCCGGTCCCCGGGTGACGCTCGGCACGCTCCGGTCGCGGTGCCCCGGTCCCCGGCTGACGCTCGGCACGCTCCGGTCGGAGTGCCCCAGTCGCCGACCGACGCTCGGTACCACCGCGTCGGGGCAGCGGGCGAGCCGCGACTCGAGTGGCAGCGCGAGCTCCTGCGCCTCGGCGAGCTCCAGCCCTGGGCACGACCGCGGCCGGCCCGTAGCGATCCCGGCTTCACGCCGATCGAAGCGCCTCGCCGCTACGGGCGTCGTCGCCGTGAGGCGCGTTGAGCGGCGAGCGCTGAGGGCCGCAACGGCGGCCCGGGCTGAACGAGAGCGTGGTACAAGACGGTATGGACGTGCTGGCTCAGGAGCTGAAGGACGTCAATGCCAGCACCGTGCGCGTGCTCGCCTCGGTGCGCGAGGCCGTCGAGCTCGCCCGACGCGCGCTGATCAAGGCCGATCTCGAGGCGGCCGAGCGCTGCATCGCCGGCGACGCCGACATCGACGCCGCACAGCTGCGGCTCGAGCAGCGCATCTTGACGATCATCGCGCGGCGGCAGCCGGCCGCACGCGACCTGCGCTTCCTGGGCAGCGTCTTCCAGTCGCTCACCGACATCGAGCGGGCGGGAGACTACGCCGTCCACGTGGCGCGCGCGGGTGCGCAGCTGGCCCAGCAGCCGCCGCTGAAGAAGTACATCGACATGGCGCGGATCCTCACCATCATCGACGGCATGCTCGAGGTCACGATGCGTTCGTTCGAGTCCGAGGACGTCGCCGCGGCCCGACGCGTCATCGAGATGGACGACGAGATCGACGAGCTCTACGAGCAGATCCAGCGCGAGCTACTGACCTACATGATGTCGGACCCGCGGACGATCAACCCGGCCACCAAGCTGCTCGCGGTGGCGCGGTACCTCGAACGCTGCGGCGACCACATCGAGAACGTCAACGAGCACGTGCTGTTCTGGCTCACCGGCGAGCGCATCTAGAGCCGCCGCAGGACCGATCGCGTGCCAGCACGCTGGTAGCATCGGAAGCCGATGATCGAGCTTCCCACGGCAGCCCAACGTCCATCACGCCCCGCGTCCCGGGGGCTCGACCTGTTGCGCCTCCCCGGGCTGCGCCGCTTCGCGCGCTGGAGACATGCGCGCCTGGCGCTGCAGCTGCCGCTGCTGCTGCTGGCGCTGTTCGTGATCGTCGACGGGCTCACCGGCCGCCAGCTCGCCCCGCGCAACGTCGCCACCACCAGCGTCTGGCTCCACTACCGTGGGTTGGTGGTGCTCGCCCTGGCTTTCGTCGGCAACGCGTTCTGCGCGGCCTGCCCGCTGATGCTGGTGCGCGGCCCCAGCCGCGCCCTGAAGCGGCTGGTCGGGCGCGAGTGGCGCTGGCCCCGGGCGCTGCGCTCGAAGGCGCTGGTGATCGTGTTGATGCTGGCGTTCTTCTTCGCCTACGAGGCGTTCGCCCTCTGGTCGAGCCCGTGGCTGACGGCGTACCTGGTGATCGGCTACTTCCTCGCGGCGCTGGCGGTGGACGTCCTGTTCCCCGCCGGCACGTTCTGCAAGCACGTCTGCCCGCTCGGGAGCTTCAACTTCGCTCTCTCCCACACCTCGCCGACCCGGGTCGCGGCCCTCGACCCGGACGTCTGCCGGCGCTGCGAGCACAAGCCGTGCCTGCACGGCCGCGTCAGCGATCACCAGGAACGGCGCGCGGCGATCGAACAGCGCGGGCTCCCGGTCGAGGGAGCGCGACGCGCCGCCTTCGTGCCGCTCTCCGAGGTCGTCGCCCCCAACGGCAGGGGTCACTTCCCCGGCTGCGAGACCGACCTGTTCGTTCCCGAGATGACTTCCACCATGGACTGCACGCTGTGCCTCAACTGCGTGCGCGCCTGCCCGTACGACAACGTGGGGCTCACCGTCCGGCCGCCGTGGCGCGAGCCGCTGCAGGCGGCCTGGCGCCGGCGTGGCTACGTCGGCGTCGCGGTGCTGGCGGTGGTGCTGCTGTGGGCCGGCGTGATGAACGCCGTGGCGATGATCCCGCCGTACTTCGCGGCCGCAGAGGCGGTGGCGGCGTTCCTCGGTACGCGGCAGGAGTGGCTGGTGCTCGGCGTGCTGTTCACGGCGGTGACGCTCGGTGGCGGAGCGCTCACGCTGCTCTCCTTCGCACTCGGGTCGCTGGCCGCCGGCGTCCGCGAGGGGCCAGCGGCGCTGCTGCAGCGCTGGGGCTCGGTCGCGATGATCCTGGCCGTCGGCTTCTGGACCGCGCACTACCTGTTCCACTTCCTCACCGGGGCGCTCACGATCGTGCCGGTGTTCCAGCACTTCTTCGAGTACCGCGGCTTTGCTGTCGAGACCAACTGGCGCCTGGCGCAGCTGGTCCCGAGCCGCTGGCTGTTCTTCGTCGGCGCCACCGTCGCCAGCGCCTACGGGGTACTCGCGATGGTGATCGCGGGCGCCCGCGCCCTGCGCGACTTCGGCCCCGCGCGCGGCGTGCTGGCGATGTGGCCCGTGGGGCTGTTCGCACTCCTCGTCACCGTGGCGCAGGTGCTGGTGCTGGCCCAGCCGATGGAGATGCGCGGCACGCTTCTAGGCCCGCTGCCGTGAGGCGGACCGCCTGCCGGCGCCTCGGGCTCGCGCTCGCCGCCCCGGCGCTCGCCGTCCGGACACTCGCCGCCCCGGCGCTCGTCACGGCGGCGCTGGCCTTGGTCCAGGCGCCGGCTGCCGCCGCTGAGCCGCCTCCTTGCGCCTACGGCGAGGTGCTGCTCGCGGGCGACCCCTGGCGCGACCACGCGGACCTCCCGCTCGACACCACCTACCGCCTGCCGGCGACGCCCGATCCGCCGGACTTGCTCAGCGTGCGCGAGGCGGGCTTCACCGGCGATCACCGCGTGCGGGCGCCGCTGATCGACGACCTGCGGGCGCTCGGCGCGGCCGCCGAAGCGGCCGGTGCCGCGCTCGAGATCCAATCCGCCTACCGCTCCTACGCCTACCAGGCCGCGGTCCACCAGGTGTGGGTCGAGCGGCTGGGAGAGGCCCGAGCGCGCCGCGTCAGTGCCCGACCGGGCCACTCCGAGCACCAGCTCGGCA
>SKMG01000149.1 GCA_007121175.1 Trueperaceae bacterium
CACAACCCCACCCCGGGAGGGATGGGTTATGATCTGAGAGGTCGACTGTCGTGGCGAGCCTCGCGCCAGTGAGGGACCCGACGCGTCGACACCTCACGGGAGCGCGCGCGGCGATCGATCGCCCCGCCAGAAGGAGCACTGCCATGGGCAACCGAACACTGTCCGCTTCTCACCAGCCCGCTACGGCGCGGCAGCGCCGAGGAGTGGGGCCATGAGCGAGCGCTACGCGCACGCGGGCGCTGAGGCCGCTGCCACGGTGGCTCCAGGGCTCCCGCCCCGCGAAGACACCTGCCCTTCCTGCTTCGGAGACGACACGATCGCTGAGGCCGTCGCGACGGGCGCCCGGGCGGATACCGTCCCGGGCTCCTCTGCAACGGCCGAACTCACCGTCCCCGGCATGGGCAGTGACCACTGTGCCGGCCTGGTGAGCACCTCGCTGCGCCGACTCGAGGGCGTCCACGACGTACGGACCAATGTCGCCACCCACCGGGTGACGGTGACCTTCGATCCGGAGCAGCACGACCGCCCGGCGCTGCGCAGCGTCGTGGAAGCCGCCGGCTACGACGTCGCTGAGCCCGTAAGCGCAGTGGGCGGTGTGTCCGAGGTGTACCTGACCGTCCCCGGCATGGGCAGCGATCACTGCGCCGGCATCGTGCGCACCTCGCTCGAACGCTTGCCCGGCGTCGAAGAGATCCGCACGAACATCGCCGAACACCGCGTCACGGTCCAGATCGACGCCACCACGGTCGGGGCAGACGAGCTTCGCGCTGCAGTCGAGCGCGCCGGTTACGAGGTCGCGGCCGTGAGGGAGGAGGCTGCCAGCGCGGCGGACGAGGCCGGGATCGAAGACGCCTACCTTGCGCAGGCGCGACGCCGGCTCTGGATCGCCGCAGTTCCGGCGACCGCGATCATGGTGCTGATGGGCGTCCACATGCTCGTCGTGCCAGTGCCGCAGTACCTCTCGATGGTAGCGCTGCTCGCCATTCCCGTGCTCTTCTTCGGCGGGGGGGCCGCGACGCACCGGTCCGCCTGGCGCGCGGCGACCAATCGCACGGCCAACATGGACGTGCTGATCAGCATGGGTAGCTTGCCGCCCTACCTCGTGGGCTTGGTCGGCTTCGTCTACCCCATGACCTCGTTCATCGAGATGGCCGCCACTATCATGACCTTCCACGTCCTAGGTCGCTACCTAGAGGCCCGAGCCAAGGGCCGCGCTTCGCAGGCGATACGCAAGCTGCTCATGATGGGCGCCAAGACCGCCACCGTGCTGCGTGACGGTGTCGAGGTGGAAGTTCCGGTCCAAGACTTGCAGGCGGGCGACGTGATGATCGTCCGCCCCGGCGCCAAGATCCCCACCGACGGCGAGATCGTCGCCGGCCACAGTCATGTCGATGAGTCCATCGCCACTGGCGAAGCGCTGCCGGTCGACAAGGGTCCGGGCGACACGGTGATCGGTGCGACGGTCAACACGGAGGGCATGCTCGAGGTTCGGGCAACCCGCGTGGGTGCCGAGACGTTCTTGGCCCAGGTGATCAAGCTCGTCGAGGAGGCACAGGGGTCGAAGGTACCGATCCAGGAGTTCGCCGACCGTCTGACGGCGCGGTTCGTGCCCGTCGTGCTGTTGCTCTCGCTCGCGAGCTTCACGGCGTGGCTGCTGTTCCCCGAGGCGCTGCGGCCGATCCTGCTCTGGGGTTCTGGGTTCTTGCCTTGGGTGAACCCAGAGCTCGGTGCCCTGCCGCTGGCGCTCTTGTCTGCGATCGCCGTGCTCGTCATCGCCTGCCCGTGCGCGCTCGGCCTGGCGACACCGACGGCGATCATGGTCGGTTCCGGGCTCGGAGCGGAGCGAGGCGTGCTGATCCGCTCCGGAGAAGCGGTCCAGACCATGAAGGACATCCGCGTGGTCGTGCTGGACAAGACCGGCACCATCACCACAGGCAAGCCCGTGCTGGTTGACGTTCAGCCGGTCGGCCCCGGTTCGGCCGAGGCGCTGCTGCGGGCGGCGGCGGCCGTGGAGGCGGGCTCGGAGCACCCATTGGGGCAGGCCGTGGTCAGCGGCGCCCGCGACCGCGGTCTGGCGTTGCCGGCGGTCGAGGGCTTTCGCTCGCTGACGGCCCGCGGCGTGGAGGGCAGGGTCGACGGCGAACTCGTCCGGGTGGGGAGCCGCCGGTTGCTGACCGAGGCGGGCATCGATGCATCACCGCTCGAGGAGCAGCTCACCGCGCTCGAGCAGCAAGGCAAGACGGCCATGCTCGTGGCGATCGGAGCGCGTGCCGCTGGCATCGTGGCCGTCGCCGACACGGTCAAGGAGGACTCCGGCAACGCCATTGCCGCGCTCGTCGCCATGGGCATCAGGCCGGTCATGATCACGGGCGACAACGAGCGCACGGCCCGGTACGTCGCGGCACAGGTCGGCATCGACGAGGTGCTCGCCGGCGTGCTCCCCGAGGGTAAGGTCGACGCCGTCCGCAGTCTCCAGCAGCGCTACGGGGAGGTCGTGGCGATGGTCGGCGACGGCATCAACGACGCGCCGGCGCTGAAGCAGGCCAACGTCGGCATCGCCATCGGCGCTGGCGCCGACGTCGCGATCGAGGCCGCCGACGTCACCCTCGTGAGCGGAGAGCTCTCGAAGGTGATCGAGGCCATCCGCCTCTCAAGAGCGACGTTCAGGAAGATCGTGCAGAACATGTTCTGGGCCTGGGGCTACAACAGCGCGGCGATCCCGGTGGCGGCCATCGGTCTGCTCCATCCGATGATCGGCGTGATCGCGATGACATTGAGCTCGCTCTCCGTGATCGGCAACTCGCTGCTCCTCAACCGCACCAGGTTGAACCCGTAGGGGTCGCGCAGATGCAGCAGCGGCGCCCTTGCTGAACACGACCGGGGGGCCGCTCCGAGAAGCGTGCGCTCAGGCGGCCGCCGCCGGCGCTAGGGGAGCCAGCGGCGGCGGCGCCTTCGGGTCTCGCAACAGCGACGCGATCACGTCGACCGTCACCTCGAAGTAGCTGCGTCCGTCGGCGACGTGCACCCCGTCGTCGAGGTAGCCGTTGTCGCCGGTGTGGTCACAAGGTCCGATCACCAGCGTGCGGAGCTTGCCGTAGGTGCGCGCCTGGTGCCAGGGCGAGTGCGGAAACAGCGGCCAGCGACCCGGGAACAGCAGCGCGCCGAGCTTCTGGACGTTGTCGCCGCTGCCGATCAAGTGGATCACCTGCTGCGCCGAGAGCAGGCCCGGATCGGCGGCCAGCACGCCGCCGAGCGACAGCACGATGACCGGACCGCCGAGCGCCTCGCGCACGAACGGCGTGGCGCCGATAGCGACCTGGCCGCCGCCCGAGTAGCCGATCAAGAAGACCGGCACGCCGCTGCGGTCCACATAGCCCGCCCGACGCAGCTGCCGCACCATCAGCGCGGCCGTGCCGCGGTCGTAGAAGGGTCCGTACCGATGATCGGCCGAGACCAGCACCTGCCAGGTGTTGCGCAGGTTGATGAGCATCCCGGCGATCTGCTCGATGCGCCGCGTGCCGAGCTTCTGGCGCAAGGCCCAGCGCCAGAAGCTCGCGAACACCCGCTCCCCGGTCAGGGCACGGTTGGTCACCGAGTAGGGGAAGACCTGCAGCACCACGGCGTCGGGCACCTCGTCGCGCACGCGCTCGAGGAAGCGCACCTGGCGCTGCGGCACCGGCTCGTCAGAGACGCTATCGATGCCCGAGAGAAACACCACGTAACGGTTCGCAACACCGCCGCGCGCGGGCTCGACGATGACCGGCTCCGGCTGCTCGGGCGCGGGCTCTTCGTCGGCCCGGTCGCCGTACCAGCCCGCCCACCAGCCCAACGCCTCGAGTGGCGCGAAGGCGCCCGACAGCAGCAACGCCAAGAACCCGACGAGCAGCACCGTGACGGGGTCGAACAGGGTCACCGCGGCCACATCCC
>SKMG01000242.1 GCA_007121175.1 Trueperaceae bacterium
CATCGCCATCGACCCGCGCCGCGACGTCGACACCTTCCTCGAGCGTGCCGAGCAGCAGGATCTGCGCATCACGGCGGTCGCCGAGACCCACATCCATGCGGACTACCTCTCCGGGGCCCGGGAGCTGGCCCAGCGCACCGGCGCGACCCTCTACCTCTCCGACGAGGGCGACGCCGACTGGAAGTACGGCTTCGAGGGCGTGGCGCTCCACCACGGCAGCGAGGTGAGGATCGGCAACCTGACGGTGCGCGCCGTCCACACGCCCGGCCACACGCCCGAACACCTCTCGTTCCTGGTCATCGACGGCGCCACCACCGACCAGCCGGGCTTCGTGCTGACCGGCGACTTCGTGTTCGTCGGCGACGTCGGCCGGCCGGATCTGCTCGACGAGGCAGCCGGCGGCATCGACACCCGCTTCGGCGGCGCCAAACGCCTGTTCGCCAGCCTCCGCGACCACTTCCTCACGCTCCCGGACCACGTCCAGGTATGGCCCGGCCACGGCGCTGGCAGCGCCTGCGGCAAGGCCCTCGGCGCCGTTCCGGTCACCACGGTCGGCTACGAGCGCCTGACGAGCTGGTGGGCGCCGCTGGTGGCGGCCGGCGACGAGGACGGCTTCGTGACGTCACTGCTCGAAGGCCAACCCGACGCCCCGCTGTACTTCGGGCGCATGAAGCGGCTGAACAAGGCCGGTCCGCCCATCCTCGGCGAGCGGCCCGCGCTGCGCCGCTTCGAGAGCGCGGAGCTCGCAGGGCGCCTCGAGGACGAACTCCTGCTGCTCGATACGCGCGACAGCGAGCGCCACCGCGCCGAGCACGTCCCGGGCGCGCTGTTCGTGCCCGAAGGCACGAAGTTCGCCACCTACGCCTCGTTCGCCATCGACCCCGAGAGCGAGCGGCGTAAGGTCGTGCTGCTCGCCAGCGGCGAGGCGCAGGCCGACTGGATGCGCGACCGGCTGTCGTGGACGGGCATCGACGAGGTGATCGGTTACGTCACCAGCCTCGAAGGGCTCACCGGCGGCCCGGTGCCGACCGTCGCGCCCGAGCGACTCGACGAGATCCCCGAGCGCCTGGTGCTCGACGTGCGCAACGCCAACGAGTACCGCGCCGGCCACGTGCCGGGCGCGATGCAACTCGACGTGGGCCGGATCGCCTTCCGCAGCGAGCAGATCCCCCGGGACCGGCCCGTGATCGTGCACTGTCAGAGCGGAGGCCGCTCGCCGGTGGCCGCGGCGGTGCTGCGTGACAAGGGCTGGCAGGACGTCCGCGAGCTCGAGGGCTCCTTCGACGCTTACCTCGCCGCCGGTGGCGAGCCCGAACGCGGCGACGGCGACACGGCTCCCGCTCCCGTCGGAGCGGACACGCCAGCGCCCGCAGGAGCCTGAGCCGCCCTTCGATCGCAGGCCGACCGTGTAGCGGCGGCCGCGACGAGACGAGCCGAAGCCGAGCCTCGAGCCATGTCGACGCCGCTCTCGCTCGCCCCGCACCTGCGCCGCCTCGAGCGCCGCGGCTTCGTCCCCGACGTCGTCGCCGGTCTCACCGTGGCAGTCATGCTGGTACCGCAGGGGATGGCCTACGCCCTGCTCGCCGGTATGCCGGCGGTCGCGGGCCTCTACGCCTCGACCGTCCCGCTCGTCGCCTACGCCCTCGTAGGCTCGTCACGGGCGCTGGCCGTAGGGCCCGTGGCGCTCATGTCGCTGCTCACCATCTCGGGTGTGGGCGCTCTCACCGAGCCCGGCAGCCCCGAGTTCATCGGGCTCGCCGGGCTGCTGGCGCTGCTCGTCGGCGTCATGCAGCTCGGTCTGGGCCTGCTGCGCGGCGGGGTGCTCGTCGCCTTCTTGTCGCACGCCGTGGTGTCGGGCTTCACCTCCGCCGCCGCCATCGTCATCGCGCTCTCGCAGCTCGGCCACCTCACCGGCGTACGACTCGAATCGAGCCACGCGGTCGCGCTGGTGCGCGAGGCACTCGGCAGAGCGAACGAGGCGCACCTCCCCACCTTCGCGCTCGGCCTGGGCGCGGTGGCGCTGCTCGTGCTCGGCCGGCGCTGGAGCCGGCGCTTCCCCGCGCCGCTGGTGACGGTCGTGGTCGCCACCGGCCTGGTCAGCCTGCTCGGCCTGAGCGACCACGGCGTACGAACCGTCGGTGAGGTGCCGGCCGGGCTGCCGCTGCCGCGGCTGCCAGCCGCCCCGCTGAGCGCTGTCGCGAGCCTGCTTCCGGTCGCGCTCACCATCGCCTTCGTGGGCTTCATGGAGTCCGTGGCGGTAGCGCGCTCGCTGGCCGCCAAGGACGGCGAGCGGATCGACGCCGACCGTGAGCTGGCCGGCCTGGGGCTGGCCAACCTCGCGGCCGGCATGCTCAGCGCCTTCCCGGTCACGGGCGGCTTCTCGCGCAGCGCCGTCAACCACCAGGCGGGAGCCCGCAGCGGCCTCGCGTCGATCACGACCGCGCTGCTGGTGGCGCTGACGCTGCTGGTGCTCACACTTCTGTTCCACGACCTGCCACACTCGGTCCTCGCCGCTCTGGTCATCACCGCAGTGGTCGGCCTGGTCGACGTCCGCGCGCCGCGGCGGCTCTGGCACGTGCGCCCCACCGACGCACTCACGCTCGTCCTCACCTTCCTGTCGACGCTGCTGATCGGCGTGGAGATCGGGATCCTGATCGGGATCGGCGTCTCGCTCGCGGTCTTCGTATGGCGCAGCGCGTTCCCGCACGTCGCGCAGCTCGGCCGCCTCGACGAACCCGGCGTCTGGCGCAACGTGCGACGCTACCCCGCCGCCCGTCCCCCGCACGGGCTGGTGGTGCTGCGGCCGGATGCCTCGCTCTACTTCGCCAATGCGAGCTACCTGCGCGACGTCGTCGAGCGGGCGCTGGCGGCGTGCCCGACGGCGCGCGGCGTGGTGCTCGACCTCTCGGCGGTCAACGACGTCGATGCGGTCGGCGTCGAGGTCCTCGAGCGGCTCCTGGTCGAGCTCGAGCAGCGTGGCCTGGAGGCGCACCTCTCCGGCATGAAGGGGCCGGTGCGGGACGTCGTCGAGCGTGCCGGCTGGGGCGAACGGCACGCCGCGCGCGCCTTCCACTACAGCCTCGACCAAGCGGTGGCGGCCGCCGGGTACGATCGGCCCTAGGCGCCGCCGCGCCACATCGAGCAGGAGCCGCCATGCCCATCGAGAGCAGCCGCGCGTTCGAGATCGTCGACTCCCACGCGCACTTCCCCGTGGCGAACACCATCGGTTCGCCGACCTTCGGCAGTGCCCGCCACGCCCTGCTGACGGCCTACGCGGCGGACCGCCAGGCGCGCATGAACAAGGAGTGGGGGACCGCGCCGAGCGAGCCGCCCGCCTCGACCCCGGAGGAGATCGACGCCGCCGCCGACCGCTGGGCCGCCGAGCTCGACGCGAAGGGCGTGCGCTGGATCGTGTTCGTCACCGGCCAGAGCAACGACGTGCTGGCCGGCGTGGTGCGCCGACACCCCGACCGCTTCGTGGGCTACGCCCACCACCAGCTCGGGCCCGGAGCGGGCGCCGAGCTCCGCCGCGCGGTCGATGAGCTCGGGCTATCGGGCTACAAGCTACTCGGACCGATGACCACGCTACCGTTCGAAGACGAGCGCGTGCGCGACGTCTGGGAGTTCTGCGCCGAGCGGCGCCTGCCGGTGCTGATCCACTTCGGCTTCCTCGGCCGCGGCGGCGGGGTGGTCGCGCACCCTCGCATCAGCCCGCTGTCGCTGTTCACCGTGGCGCGCGACTTTCCCGAGATACCGTTCATCGTGCCGCACTTCGGCGCCGGGTACTGGCAGGACCTGCTCGCACTGTGCTGGAGCCTGCCGAACGTGTACGTGGACAGCTCGGGCAGCAACCAGTGGGTCCGCTGGATGCCGTACCCCCTCTCGCTCGAGGACCTGTTCCGCAAGGCCTTCGAGACCATCGGCCCC
>SKMG01000095.1 GCA_007121175.1 Trueperaceae bacterium
CCGAGGACGGCGGCCCGGACGCGACGGGCGGCCGTACCTGAACGCGGGCCATGCCGCCGCCGGGGGGTTGCGAGAGCGGCCCGGCGCAGCTTCTCACCGCCTCCGCTGGTATCGTCCGAGCATGCCCAGACCCGCCACCGCCCACTCCCTGCTCGCGCCCGTGCTGCTCCTGCTCGGCCTCCTGGCCGCCTGCGCACCGGGCGCCGAGCAGCGCGTGGCCGAGCGCGCCGACGTTCGCCCCTACGCGCTGCCGCCGCTGCCGTTCGCCGAGCGGCCGCTGGTGGCGGTGTACGACATCGAGGTGGAGCCGGTCCGTTTCGACGTCGCGGTGCTGCGCGCGCGCGAACGCGATCCACGCCTCTTCGTCGACCTCTCGCGCGGCATCGCCGACGTCGTGACCAACGAGCTCTTCGATCTCGGGCGCTTCCGCGTGGTCGAGCGGCAGACGCTCGGGCGGGTCCTCGAGGAGCAGGACCTGGGGCAGACCGGACGGTTCGACGACCAGGCCGTCGCCGAGCTCGGCCGGTTGCTGGGAGCGGAGCTCATCCTCACCGGCGCGGTATCGGAGTTCAGCCTCGACCGGGCTTCGGCGGGCAGCGCCGTGTTCGGGATCATCGGCGGCACCACCATCACGACCGCCCGGGTGGGGGTCGACCTGCGCTTCGTCGACGTACAGACCGGCGAGGTGCTCGGCGTCGGCCGCGGTCTCGGCGCGGCGCATGACGCGGAGATCACCATCGAAGGTCTGGAGCAGGCCATGCGGCTGCTGCGCGCCGGCACGGTGCGCGAGTCGATCGTGGCCGTCGCGCTGCGCAACGCCATCCGCGATGCGATCGAGCAGGCCGCGGTCGGGCTGCCGCCGCGCGCGCCCTAGCAGCGAGCCTCGTGGCAGCGCCCGGCGAGCGCGCTCTCGGCGTGAACCTGCCGGGGAATGTCACAGCGGCGCCGGCCGCCGCCGACTAGACTGATCGCCATGAGCGACGTGGGCAGGCACGAGGTAGCGACCCAAGCCGCGGGGCCGCCGCGCAGCGGCATGCGCATGGCCGACCTGATGAAGAGCATGGTCGCTCGTGGCGCCTCCGACATCCATATCCAGGCTGGCGCGATCCCGCACATGCGGATCGACGGGAGCCTGCTGGGCTACGAAGGGGTGCCGGTCCTGACCCCCGAGCAGACCGAGCAGATCGCCCTGGCGATGATGAGCGAGGGCCAGCGCGAGCTGTTCCTGCATCGCCACGAGCTCGACTTCGCCTTCACCATCCCTGCTGTTGCCCGCTTCCGCTGCAACGTGTTCCGCCAGCGCGGCTCGGTCGGCATCGTGATGCGCGTGATCTCGGACGCGATCCCGACCTTCGAGGCCCTCGGGCTGCCGGTCGGCGTGGTGACCGAGCTCGCCGCCCAGCCTCGCGGCCTGGTGCTCGTGACCGGCCCCACCGGCTCGGGCAAGTCGACGACGCTCGCGGCGATGGTCGACCACATCAACCGGCGCTACCCGCGCAACGTGATCACGGTCGAGGACCCGATCGAGTTCCTGCACCGCAACCAGCGCAGCCTGGTGATCCAGCGCGAGATCGGACTCGACACCACCGACTTCGTCGACGCCCTGAAGTACGCCATGCGCCAAGACCCCGACGTGATCATGGTCGGGGAGATGCGCGACCGCGCTACGGTCGACGCGGCGCTGACCGCCGCCCAGACCGGCCATCTGGTGCTGTCGACGCTGCACACGCTCGACGCGATCCGCACCGTCAACCGCATCATCGACTTCTTCCCGCCGCACGAGCGTCAGCAGATCCGCATCCTGCTCGCAGAGTCGCTGCTCGGGGTCCTGTCGCAGCGGCTGCTGCCGCGCCCCGACGGTCCTGGGCGGCAGCTCGCGCTCGAAATCCTGGTGAACTCGCCGCTGATCCGCGACTACATCAAGGATGAGACCAAGACGCCGCTGATCAAGGACGCGCTCTTCGAGGACAACCTGCGCGGCATGCAGACCTTCGACCAGCACTTGGTCGAGCTCTTCTTAGAGGGCGCCGTCACGCTCGAGGACGCGGTCTACGCCGCCACCAGCCCGCACGAGCTGCGGCTGATGATCACCCAGCGCACGGCCGGGCGCGACGAGTTCAGCGAGGTCGAGTTCGAGCGCCTGGCGATCCGGCGCGGCGCGCTCGGCGGCTGAGCACCGGAGCCGCAGGCCTGCTGCCGGCGGCTGAGCGCCGCCCCGGGAGGCGGAAGGCCGCCGCTCGGTGAACACGGCCCCCGGCCCTCAGCCGAAGCTTCCGACCGCAGGCCGCCATGGCAGGCGCCGAACACAGCTGCCGCTCAGGTCGTGCTCGCTGCTGCCCGTCACGCGCGCCTCGATCAGGTCGCCGATCTTGACGGTCCCGTCGGTCTGGCAGCGCAGCACGCCGTCGATCCCGGGAGCGTCGGCCACCGTTCTCGCCACCACTTCGCCGGGCAGCTCGTCGTAGTCGTCGACGATCGCCTGCACCGTGGTCCCGACCTTCGCCGCGAGCCGCTCCGAGGAGATGCGCCGCTGCACGGCCATGACCCGCGCGTAGCGCTCCTCCTTCTCGGGCTCGGGCACCTGGCCCGGCAGCGCGTTGGCGGCTGCGCCGGCGACCGCGGAGTAGGTGAAGACCCCGACCCGATCGAGACGCGCCTCGGTCAGGAAATCGAGCAGCTGCTGCACGTCGGCTTCGGTCTCGCCCGGGAAGCCGACGATGAAGCTCGAACGGATGGCGAGTTCACTGCACACCTCTCGCCACGCCCGGATGCGGCTCAGGTGGCTCTCGGCGCCGCCGGGTCGCCGCATCGCCCGCAGCACCCGCGGGCTGGCGTGCTGCAGCGGCACGTCGAGGTAGGGCAGCAGGGTTCCCTCGGCCATCAGTGCCACCAGCTCCTCGACCAGCGGATAGGGGTAGACGTAGTGCAGCCGCACCCAGGCGCCGAGCCCGGCGAGCTCGCGAACCAGCGGCAGCAGGCTCGCGGCCACCGGGCGGTCCGCGAAGCGGCTCGGGCGGTGACGCAGGTCGGCGCCGTAGGCGCTCGAGTTCTGCGCGATCACCAGCAGCTCCTTGGTGCCGCTCGCGACCAGCCTGGCGGCTTCGAAGAGCACGTCGGCGGCGTCACGCGAGACCTGATCGCCGCGCATCGACGGGATGATGCAGAAGCTGCAGCGATGATCGCAGCCCTCGGCGATCTTCAGGTAGGCGTAGTGGCGAGGCGTGAGCTTGACGTGCGCCATCTCGGGCCTGCCTGCATCGCTGGCGAGCGGCAGCAGGCCGCTGAAGGCATCGAGCTCGAGGGGCAGCAGCCGCCGCACCTCGCGCATGACGCCGCCCACGTCGGCCTGACCGGTGATCGCTGCGACCTTCGGGTGCCGGGCCCGGATCTCGGCCGGCCGTTCGCCCAGGCAGCCGGTGACCACCACGGTGCCGTGCTCCTCGAGCGCCTCGCCGATGGCTTCGAGCGACTCCTCGACGGCGGCAGTGATGAAGCCGCAGGTGTTCACAACCACCAGCTCGGCCTCGGCGTAGCTATCGGAGATGTCGTACCCCTCCGCGCGTAGCTGCGTCAGGATCCGCTCGCTGTCGACGAGCGCCTTGGGGCAACCGAGACTGACGAAGCCGACACGCCGCATGCGGGCGCGAGTCTATCCCGGGACCGCGGTAGCGAGGGCATGGCGCAGTACCGGCCGCAGGCGGCCCGCCAAGTAGAGCGAACCTGCCACCACCACGGTGCCGCCGCGACCGGCCCAGGCGAGCGCGGTCAGGAGCGCAGCCTCGGGATCGTCGAAGCGCGCGTCGGCCGGCCAGGGGCCCGGCGCCTCGGCCGGGTCGGGGGTGGTCACGATCACGCGCGCTACCTGCGGGGCGAGCGCCGCGAGCGTGGCCGTGCCCTGCTTCCGCGCCAGGGCGCCGAACACGAGCA
>SKMG01000241.1 GCA_007121175.1 Trueperaceae bacterium
ACCGTGATGTTCTTCACAGTCTCACAGTAGCGTGTCCGCTCGCGCTTCGTCAAGGAGGCCGACGGGCCGAGCGGGCCAACGCGCGGCCCGTCCCAGCAGTCCGTACGCGCGCTCGCGCTCCTCGGAGCCGCCGACCGCGACGCCATCGACACCTTGTGCCTGACCGGCCGACGGTGGCACCAGCAGCTCGCCGGATGACGCGCCCGGGCTCGCAGCTCGCCTCAGCCCACTTGCAGCCCGCGCGGCGTGAGCACGAACTCGACCTGGCCCAGCACGTAGTCGAGCAGGATCGCCAAGAACGCTGCCGGCAGAGCTCCCAAGAGCACGAAGGGGTAGATCAGTTGGCTGAGCCCGCCAGCGATGGGCACGCCCAGCCCGCCCGAGCCGGCATAGGCGCCGAGCGCGGCGGTTCCCACGTTCACGATCACGCTGGTCCGGATGCCCGCCAAGATGATGCGGCTCGCATTCGGCAACTCGATCTGCCACAAGACCTGCAGCGCGGTCATGCCCATGCCCTGCGCTGACTCGATCACGAAGCGGTCCACCGCCTCGAGCCCGGCGATGGTATTGCGCACCACGGGCAGCATGCCGTAGAGGATCAGGGCCACGATGGTCGGCCAGAAGCCGAGCCCGATGATGGGCACCATGATCGCCACGATCGCCAGCGTCGGCATGGTCTGGCCCGCGCTCACCAAGTCCGAGACCAAGGGCAAGAACTCCCGGAACCGCGCTCGCGTCACCACCACGCCCAGCAGCAATCCCAGCGAGATGGTCACCAACGACGACACCAGCACCAGTTCGAGATGCTGACCGGCGAACTCGATCACGGTGCCGCGCGGGTGGAGCAACTGCCGGCGGTCCGGGAAGACCCAGCCCAGCAGCTGGTCCCAGATCGGCACGTGCCCGAACACCGACCAGATCGTGAGGAAGATCGCCGCCGCGCGGCCCAAGGGGCGCACCAGGCGCCGGCTCGGGCCGTGCAGCAGCGCCAAGCCGATCTCCACCCCGGCCGCCGCAACCAGCGCCAATGCCAGCGGCACGCCGGTCTCGAATGCGCCGATGTCGACGACCGTGCGCGGGTGGAGCCCGACGGTCGGGAGCCACAGATTGGGCGCCAACGACGCCTCGACGCCCTCGAAGCGTTGATCGCGCATCGTCACCTGCACACGGCCGAGCGCGGCCATCGCGCCAGCGAGCACGAGCCACACCAGCGGTGCGGTGCCGACGACGCTGGCACCACGGGCCAGAGCGGCACGCGGGCCGGTCGCCGTCATGTCACGCCTCGACCTCATCTGCCGCCCGCTCCTCAGCTGCACGCTCCTCAGCCGCACGCTCCTCGGCTGCCCGCCGCACCGCTGCACGCAGTCCTCTCAGCGTGATCACGCCGCACACCCGACCCTCGGCGTCGACGACCGGCGTGGCGTCGAAGCCGCGGCCGACCAGTACCGACAGCGCGTCGCGCACCGAGGTGTGGTCGGGCACCGTCTCACCGTCGAGATCAGGCGTGTGCTCGTCCGGCTCCGCCATCACGTCTCGCACCTGCACCAAGCCCAAGCGTTTGAGGTGGCGATCGCCACCAACGAAGGCGCGCACGAAGTCGTCCTCGGGCTGCGCGAGCAACTCGTCGGGCGTGGCGTACTGCACCAGCTTTCCCGCGCGCATCACCGCGACCCGGTCGCCCATCTTGATCGCCTCGTCGATGTCGTGTGTGACGAACAGGACGGTCTTGGCGATGGTCGACTGAATCTGCAGGAACTCGTCTTGCAGCACCGAGCGGGTGATGGGGTCGACCGCCCCGAAGGGCTCGTCCATGAGCATGATGGGCGGGTCGGCACCGAGCGCCCGCGCGACGCCCACGCGCTGTTGCTGGCCGCCGGAGAGTTGCCGGGGGTAGACCTCGCGGTGCACGTCGGGGTGGAGTCCCACGAGCTCGAGCAGCGCGTCGACGCGCTCGCGGATGCGCCGCTCCTCCCAGCCGAGCAACCGCGGCACCACCGCCACGTTCTGAGCTACGGTCATGTGGGGGAACAGGCCGATCTGCTGGATGGCGTAGCCGATCTTGCGGCGCAACTCCTCCGGCGCGAACTCGAGTATGTCGCGGCCCTCGACGGTGATGCGACCGCTGGTGAGCGGTATCAACCGGTTCACCAGCCGCATGCTGGTCGTCTTCCCGCACCCCGACGGCCCGATCAGGACGCTGATCTCACCTTTCTCCACCGTCAGGTCGAGCGCGTCCACCGCCCGCACGCCGCCCGGGAACACCTTCACCACGTTCTGGAACTCGATCATGACGGGGCCGCCTCTTCCGACACGCGAATGCCGGGCGACACCACCAGTTGCTCGGTCGCCCGCAACACCGCGTCCAGGACGACTGCCAGCAGCACCGCCGGAATGGCGCCGAGCAGGATCTGATCGATCGAGGTGTTGATGATGCCGCCCAGGATGAAGTCGCCGAGCCCGCCCGCGCCGATCACCGTGGCGATGGCGGCGATGCCCACCAGCGCCACCGACGCGTTGCGCACGCCCGCCATGATCACGGGCAACGCGAGCGGAAGCTCGATCTGCATGAACCGCTGCGCGGGACTCATGCCCATGCCGCGCCCCGAGTCGATCACCGCCGGGTCGACGTTCGTGAGGCCGGCGTAGGTGTTGCGCACCAACGGAAGCAGCGAGTACAGGGTCAACGCGATCACGGCCGGCGCCGGGCCGATGCCCGAGACGCCGAGCTCGCGCACGGTCAGGGTAGCGGCGCTCTCCACGCGCGCCAAGAACAGCTGGGACGCGATTACCAAGGCGGCCACCAAGGCCACGATCACGGAGCCCCAGCCGACCCAGGTGGCTCGCTCCAGCCAACGGCGGGCGGCGTCGACGTGCTGACGCCGCGCAGCGAGCTGCAGCACGACCGCGGCGACGAGCGCCGCCAGCATGACGGGCCGGAGGCCCGATAAGGCGGGTGCAGGCGAGGTGAAGGCGAGCAGGGAGACGCGGAACGTGAAGCTGGCCACCACGACGGTGATGAGCGTCACGGGCACCGCCGCCAGCACGGTCACCGTCAGCAGCACCACTTGGCGCGCCACCCCGTCGAGCCGGTGACCGATCGTCCGGTAGAGGGCGAGCGCCGCGGCCGCCAGCACGAGCGAGACCAAGAGCGCCAGCGCGACGCTCGACGCCAGTTGATCGCCGAGCCGCGCCAACGGCACGAGCAGCACGCCGAACAGCGCCAGGCTCGGGACGGTCTGGATGATGCCAACCAGGTACAGGATCACGGGTGACGCGCGCCGGTCGCGGTGAGCCCACAACCCGAGCCCCACTCCCAGCACCAACCCGATCGCCAGCGCTACCGCCACGAACATCACGTGCTCGACGGTGCGTTGGGCGAGCTGCTGACCACGTGTGTGGAACTCGACCACGATGGAGTAGACGTCGAAGCGACCGTACAGCGCCGCCAATCCCACGAGCAGCGCGCCGCCCCAGGCCGCCACGGCCCGCACTCCGCGCGCCGCACCGGTCGCGGACAGGTCACGCAAGCCGCCGTACAGCACGGTATAGGCGCCGAACAGACCCAGCGCCAAACCCGCCGACGGTAGCAGGCGCGGGTTGCTGATGCGCACGCCTTCAGCCAGCACCGCGGCGGCGTCGGCGAGGAGGATCTCGCCCGCCACCGCCGGCAGGTAGAGCGTCAGGAACAGAAGCGCGTTGCCGAGCACCGCCAGGAGTGCGCCGCGGACGACATCGACTGGACGCAGCGCCACGAGGAGCGGCAGGAGCGCCAGCACGAACAGCGCCACGTAGCGTAGGTCGCCCTCCAGCTGCAGCAGGGAGAAGGGGATGCCCGACGCCAAGCGGTTCGGCTTCAGCTCGACCAGCGGCAAGAAGAACAAGCTCAGGCTGGCGACCAACGAGCCGAGCACCGCCACGCG
>SKMG01000418.1 GCA_007121175.1 Trueperaceae bacterium
CATCGAACAGTTGTCCGCGCTCCTCGACCGGAGCGCCAGCGCGGTATCCCTCGACCACCCGACCGCTCATCGCGACTTCGCCGGTCTCGCCGTCGAGCGTGCCCGAGAGACGCGCCACGAACGACCGCTCGGGATCGGTCGCGGTCACGATCCAGTAGAAGTCGACGCTCCAGACGGGCTCGCTGGTGTCCGCGCCGATCAGGACCGTGGTCAGCACACCCTCGAAGTCGCCCGTGACCGTGCCCACCCAGACGGTGTCGGCAACGGCTGTCTTCTCGAACTCGAGCGCGACCGAGCCTGTGGCCTCGCCGGTGCCGACCGCGGCCTGCACCGTGTGCGGCACACCGAACAGCGCGAGCAGCAGGGCGAGCGGGAGCACGACGGCCGCAATGCGGGCCCATCGCGCGCCTACGAGATGCGTGGTTTCGAATGTCTTCATCGTGACCTCCTCGTCGCCACGGAGGGCGACGGGGCCAAGCTATGGCGTGGCGCGTGACGCCGCCGTCACCCGGGCGTGACATACCGGCGGCGGCCTGCTTCGGCGTGGGTCGCGTCCGCAGCAGCGTGCGAGCGATGCCCGTTCGAGCTGGAGCCCCTCAAGCGGACGCGTCTCGCAGGCGTCGCAGGCCAGCCTCGACGGCCTGCCGAAAGCGGTCATCGCTCGAGCCGTGCTCCGGGGAGCTCACGCCCACCAGCGCGCCCGCCTCCAGCAGCGCCTGGGCCCTCAGGAACGCCGTGGCGGCCTCGTCACGCCGGCCGCGACGCTCGAGCAGTTCGGCGCGCAGCACGGACGCTTCGACGAGCACCGCCTCCATGGCGTAGCGCTCCGCCTGCGCAATCGCGAGCTCGGCGAGCTCGTCGGCCTCGGCATCGAATCCTTCGCGCTCTGCGAGCATGGCGGCGAGGTTGCTGGCCCCCAGGGCGATCAGCCAACCATCGTCGAGCGCACGCGCAGCATCGAGGGAGCGACGCGCGTGGGCGCAGGCCTCGTCGATCTCGCCACGCTCACGTGCGAGCAGCGCGAGGTTGCCGACTGCCGCCGCCGCCGCCCAGGCGTCGCCGGCGGCATCCGCCTCGGCCACGAGGCGGTGATGCCAGCTTTCGGCACCGGGAACGTCACCGTCGAAGTAGGCGGCGATGCCGAGGTGGAAGTACACGAACGGATCGACCCGTACGCTGCGACGCACGAAGATCGCGCGCGCTGCGCCGGCGGTGGCCCGTGTGGTCTCGACGTCGCCGAGCCGGTGCGCGAAGATCCCGCGACGAGCCAACGCGCGCGCGAAGGGCACCTCGGCGCGCTGCGGATCGACGGCAGCCACCCGCTGCAGCGCGTCGACGGCGGCCTGAGTGAGCTCGGCCCCGAGCAGGTACCAACCGCGGATCTCGAGACTCCAGACGGTGTCGGCGAGAACGTCGAGCAGCTCGACGCGCTCGTGCTCGCAGGCCCAGGCCCACGCCTGCCTGAGGTCCTGGAGCTCCGCCAGTATCGTCGTATAGGACTGCCACTGCGACGGTCCATGCCACAACGAGCGTGCCAGCTGCGAATGCCATTCGGCGACATGGCAGGCGTGGCGCTCCCTGGCACGCGCCTCCGCGCCCTCGCTGGCAGACAGTCGCCGCGCGGCGTGATGTCGGACGAGCGCGTGGAGGGAGAGCCCCTCGGCGGTGCCCGGTTGCACCAGCGAGCGGTCGACCAGCCGCCGGAGGGTCTGCCTGCTACAGGCGGCCACCGCGAGCGCCGCTTCGATTCCGAAGCGGTCGGGGAACACGCTCAAGGCGGCGAGGGCGGCTTGCTCGGCGGGCTCGAGCCTCGACCAGGACGGACGCATGACATCGGCGATGGCCAGCGGGTCGTCGTGATCTTCGAGCATGCGGTCGAGTAACGCGGCCGGCGGCCCCAGTTGGAGCCAGCCGGCGGCCACGGTCAGCGCGAACGGAGAGCCCTCGACGCGGCGGGCGAAGCGCGCTATGGCGGTCAGGTCGTCGGGCTCGAGCCGCAGCTCGGGACGGACGGCGCGCGCCGCGCGGAGGAACAGCATCACGGCGGGCGCCGCGGTCACCGCCGCAGGGCTGTCGTCCTGGGGCGACTGCAGGCCGGAGAGTCGCAGCAGTTGCTCGCCCTCCACGCCGAGCCGTTCGCGGCTCGTCAGCAGGATCGTGAGGCCGGGCGCGATCGCGAGCAGGTCTGAGATCCACCCGCTCAACCAAGCATGCTCCTCGACCTCGTCGAGCACCAGCACGCGCTCGCCGATGGCGAGCCGCTCCGCGAGCCGTGGCGCGGCGTCGAGGTCGCCGATCTGCCAGCCGTGCGCCTGCGCCACGAGCCTTGCTGCGTCGTTCGGATCGTGAGCGCCGGAGAGGCCGACGACCGGCAGCGGCGGTCCCCCGGTGCCGCCGGCGCCGGCCCAGGCCTGAACGAGGCGCGTCTTGCCGATGCCTCCCGGTCCGTGCACGGTCACCACCCGGACGCTCGCGTCGGTGACGGACTCATCGAGCCTAGCGAGGTCGTGCTCGCGGCCGAGCAATGACCTGGTGCTGCGCGCGGCGTGCGGCCGCGCACCGCCAGCCGTCGCCCGGGCGCTCGGTGAGGCCGTCGCAGTCGGCGCAGGGGTCGCAGTCGGCGCTGGCGTCGAAGGCGAAGCCTCCGTGGCGCGTTCCCCGAGCCAGGTCGAGGCGAGCACCACGCTCTCGGCGAGGCCGACGCCGACTTCGCGCTCGAGTACGGCGCTGACACGAGCCAGCCTCAGGGCCGCCGCCTGGGCCTCGCCCGGCACCGCTCGGGCGCACTGCAGGTAAGCCGTGTGCATCTCGTCGTCGAACGGGTCGCGGTCGACCCACGCGGCCAGGCCGGCCAACGCCGCCGGCGGTGGCCCTTGCACGGCCCACTCCGTGGCTGCGTTCAGCAAGAGTCTACGCGTGCTCTCGGCCAGCTGACCGCGCTCGAGCGCGAGCCACGCCTGCCACTCCGCATTCGGGACGAACTCGAGGCCGTCGAGCAGCGGCGCGTGTGCCAGCGCGGCGACCGCGACGGCGTTGCGGTCGGCGAGGGCCGCGCGCAGGGCTCGGAGGTCGTGGTCACAGGAGAGCTGCAGCGTCGTGCTGCTGGCGCGGATGACGCCGGGTCGGAGCAGCGCATGGGTCCTGTGCAGGAGCTGTCGCAGGTTCTGGCGGGCCGCGCCCTCGGTGGTATCGGGCCAGAAGATACCGGTCAGGCGTTCGCGGGGGACCGGCGCGTCATGGTGCGCGAGCACGCCGATCAGCGCGGAGCGAAGGTCGACCGGCAGCGGCTCGACCGAGTCGCCTGCAAGCATGGTCGGTGGGCCCAGGAGCCTCAGCGCGGTCGTCTGCACCGCCCCATCCTACGGACCGCTCGGGCTTCGCAACGGTGCGCGGCGTGCAGCCCCGGCGCGTCCGGTGTGCCGGTCCCTACCGCGCCTCCTCCGGGTCGGCCGCGGCCACCAGCGTGAGCGCCTCGGTCAGGCCCTGCAGCCGGGCGCTGCCGAGCTCTCGCAGGAGTGGAGAGAGCGTCGCCGAGGTCGCCGCGTGGGCGCGCCCCAAGGCCTCGCGGCCGGCGGGGGTCAGCCGCAGCGAGCGGCGGCGGGCGTCGTCTCGGGCAACGCTGCGAGCGAGGTGCCCGGCGCGCTCGAGCCGGCCGAGCAGCCGCGACACCGCATGGTCGGGCAGCCGCATGGCGCTGGCGATCTGGCTCGGCCCGAGGTCGGTGTGCGCAACGTAATCGAGCGTCAAGAGCTCGACGAGCTCGAGGCCCGTCTCGGCAGCGAGCTTCGGGCCGAGCACCGTTTCGAGCTGACGCATGGCGCTCCATACGCCGTGGAGGTAGAGTCGTGCCGCATCGCGCCCTGATTCCTGCTCCATGTAATGATCGTAGACTGCAAAGATTGCATGGCGCAAGAGGCCG
>SKMG01000061.1 GCA_007121175.1 Trueperaceae bacterium
ACTCCTGATGAGATCGCTCCTGACGTGCTCCAGCGGCGCGGTGGCGCCGACGAGGTGGCCAGCAAGCTGGCGCGTATCGCCCAGCGCCTCGAGGAGCACGGTGCCGGTGCCCTGGTTCTGCGCCGCAGCGACACGCTCACGTGGCTCCTCGCCGGCGCCGACGTGCTCGTGAGCCGGCAGGCGGGACCCGTCGTCGAGGCGGTCGCGCATGCCGCGGGCGTCGAGGTGGTGACCAATCACATCGAGGCCGAGCGTCTTCGTCATGAAGAGCTGCCCGAGGGTTGTCACGTCCACGCCGTGCCGTGGCAGCAGCCCGCCGCACTCTCCGAACGCGCGCTGGCGCTGGCGCACGAGCTGAGTTCCAACGGCTCGGTCGTGGACGACGACACGGTCGACCTAACCGACGCGCGTTGGCCGCTCCTGCCCGTCGAGCTCGAACGCTTGCGGGCTACTGGCCGAGCGACGGCGGCGACGCTGACCGACGTCGCTGTCGGGCTGTCGCCCGAACTGACCGAGCACCAGGCGGCCGGACGCGTGATGGGTGCGCTGCGCGCGCGTGGGCTGCACGTGCCAGTGGTGCTGGTGGCTGGAGCGTCGCGGCTCGGAACGGTGCGACACCCGGTGCCGACGCATGCGCCTCTGGGTAACGCTGCCCTCATCGTCGTGTGCAGCGAGGGACGTGGTCTCGTGAGCGCGACGTCGCGCATCGTGCGCTTCGGGATCGAACCGGGTCCTGTCGCCGAGCGCTTGTCGGAGGTGCTCCGGGTCGAGGCCGCCATGCTCGAGGCGACGCGTCCGGGCACGGCGCTGGGCGACGTCCTGTCCGCCGCACGCGGAGCGTATGCGCGGGTCGGGCATCCGGAGGCCTGGCGCGATCACCATCAGGGAGGGCCGATCGGGTACCGGCCCCGCGAGTGGTTGGTGGTACCGGGCGACCAGCGCCCCGTGCGGCTCGGGGCCGCCTACGCCTGGAATCCCTCCCTGCCATGGGCGAAGAGTGAGGACACCTTCGTGGTCAGCGAGGCTGGGCTCGAGAACGTCACCTGGGACGACCGCTGGCCGAGCGTGACGGTCGAGGGCCGCCCGCGAGCCGACGTGCTCGCCCCGTGAACACGGCCGCCGTCGGGCCGGCGCCCTTGGGCGTTGCGCTCGTCGGGGCCGGCCGCTGGGCGAGGATGCATCGCGCCGCGCTGCCGCGCGGCGGAGGGCGCCTCGTCGCTGTCGCGACCGGCACGAGGGCGTCGAGCGAACGCGTACGCGCCGAGTGGGGCGTTCGCGCAACGCCGCGCATCGCCGAGTTGCTCGCCTGGCCGGGCGTCGAGGCCGTCATCGTCGCCAGCCCCAACCACTGCCACGCGGACCAGTCGCTGGCGGCGCTCGAGGCCGGTAAGCACGTGCTGGTGGAGAAGCCGATGGCGATCGAGGTCGCCTCGGCGCGCCGGCTCGCCGACGCCGCAGCGGTGAGCGGACTGGTGCTCGCGGTCGGGCTCGAGATGCGGGGCTTCCAGCTCTTCGAGGCCGTCAAGGTGCTCCTCGACCGTGGCACGCTCGGCCGGCCGCTGCATCTGGCGCTCGATCTCTTCCGGCGTCCCTACCGCGCCGGATCGGGTGGCTGGAAGCAGGACCCGGCGCGGCTCGGCCCGATCGTGCTCGAAGAGGCGATCCACTACCTCGATCTGGCCCGCTGGTACTTAGGAGAGTTCGTTTCGCTCGAGGCGTGGTCGATCTCGCGGCCGGGGCGAGAGCACCTTCGCGAGCAGCTCGACGTGCGGCTCATCAGCGAACGGGGCGCCGTCGCCCTGCTCACGCGCAGTATCGCCGGCGGCGGGCATGCGGTCGACCTGCGCCTGGTCGGTGAGCTCGGCGCGGCGCGGGCGAGCTGGCGCGGGCGCACGGACGTCGACCCGCAGCCGCAGGTGCGGCTGGAGCTGCACGACGCCGAGGGGAGCAGGCAGCTCCCAGTCTCCGCTGCGACCGGCCATGCCCACGACCTGTGGCGTCAGACGGCGGCGTTCGTCCGAGCTGTGCGCCAGGGTTCGGCACCGCTCGCAACGGCCGAGGACGGCCTGGCCTCGGTCGCCTTGAGCCTGGCGGTCGAGCGGTCGCTGGCGGTAGGCGGCCCGATCGACCCGCGGACCTAGGCGCCACGTGGCGGTCGTCTCAGCGGGGGGCCGGGGTCCGCGGACGTTCCCCACGCAGGACCCGCAGGACCTCTTCGACCGCATGCGCCGAGGCACGAGCATTGGCCTGGAGCGTGATGCCCGCCACGTGCGGAGTGAGGATCAGATTCGGGCAATCCGCGAGCGGGTCGTGCGGCCCGGGCGGCTCGCGGCGGCGGACGTCGAGGGCCGCCCCGCCCAAGTGGCCGGATCTGAGGGCCTCGGCGACGGCCTCCTCGTCGACGAGCTCGCCGCGCGAGGTGTTGATGAGCAGCGCTCCGTTCGGCATGCTGGCGATTGCCCGCGCGTCGATCAGGTTGCGGGTGTCGGGCAGGAGCGGCACGTGCAGGGTCAGCATCTCTGAGCGCGCCAGCAACTCCTCCCGCGAGACGAGTTCCACCTCGAACTCCTGCACCGCCTGGCTGCTCCGATGCGCGACCGGATCAGCAGCGAGCAGGTGCATCCCGAGTGCCCGCGCCCGGCGCGCGACCCGCGTGCCGATGTCCCCTAGGCCGACGATGCCGAGCACGGCCCCGGCCACCTCGCGCCCTGCGTATGCCTGCCGCAGCCAGCCGCCGCCGGCGACGTGGCTGGTCGCGCTCACGAAGCGTCGCGCCAACGCGACGATCGCGCCGATGACGTACTCGGCGACGCTCGTCGCGTTGGTTCCTGGCGCCCACGACACGACCACGTCGCGTGCTTCGGCCGCCGCGACGTCGATCAGCTCGAGACCGACCCCGACACGTCCGATCACGCGCAGGTTCGGCGCGGCGTCGAGCAGCTCGGTGTCGACCCGCGTCTGGTTGCGCACCAAGAGCGCCTCTGCGTCGGCCAGTGCTGCGAACAGCCTGGGCCGGTCGGCGTGCAGCTCTTGATCGACGAGCACATCGAAGCGCTCGCGGAGACGCTCGACAGCGGCTGCGTCGACCCACTCGCAGACCACCACTCTGGCCATCAGGTCCTCCTGGCGAAATGCTACCGCGCAGGCGACCCTCGGCGAGGAAACGCCGTCTGGTCGCGTGCCACGGTTGCCGCGGCGCCGCGACGGGCGTAGGCTGGGAAGGCATCCCGGTAGCGCGCAGGCCCGGCGCGCGCCCTCAGCGCGGGAGGATCATGTCATGTACATCGGCTTGCTCCACCTTCACAACGTCACCCGCTGGTTGGTCCTAGTGGCCGGCGTCGCAGCCATCGCGGTCGCCGTGGCAGGCCTGTTGCGAGGCAGCTCCTGGGGACGAGGCGCGAGGCTGACAGGCCTCGCCTTCTTGGTCATGATGGACGTCCAGGTGCTGCTCGGCCTGATGCTGTACGTCGTGAGCCCACTCGTGCGCTCGGCGTTGGCCAACGCGGCCGCAGCCATGGCCGACCACCAGCTGCGCTTCTTCCTGCTCGAGCACCTGATCCTGATGCTCGGCGCGGCGGTCCTGGTGCACGTCGGCTACGCCCTGGCCAAGCGCGCGCGGGCTCCTCGCGTGGCCCTGGCGCGCTCACTCATCTTCTACGCCTTGTCGTTCGCCGTGATCCTCGTGGCCACACCCTGGTGGCGACCGATCTTCCCCGGCCTCTGAAGACCGCACCGTTGGCCGCGACCACAAAGGTTGGACCCCGCGTGGGAGGCACGGGGTCCGGGTTCGGAAGAGAGTGGGAGGCCTTGGGAGGAGACCTCATCGATCCACGACTCGATACTACGCAGCAGTTCTGACGGGATTCTTACGCAGCCTTCGGATGATGCGG
>SKMG01000166.1 GCA_007121175.1 Trueperaceae bacterium
CAGCTACGCCGTCACGACGGCTACTGGGAGCGCGACGAGCGCGGCGCGCGCCTGCCGTACCTCGCCGGCATCGACTTCATCGTGACGCCCGACCCGGTGGCGATGGACCTGGCGATCCGCACCGGCCGCCTCGACGGCGGCGCGCGCGGCGAGGGCCACTACCTCTCGGCCGAGCGGCAGGAGGTGTACGAGCGGGCGCTGGGCGCGGACGTCGTGCTGCCGCGGATCGGCGGCGGCACCTTCCGGTTGGCGTTCAATCTGCTCAGGCCCGGCCCCTGGCAGGACGTCCGGGTGCGGCAAGCCATCGGCCTCTGGATCGACGGCAAGGCGGCCATCACCGCTGCGCTCGGCGGACAGGGCTACACCGCCAGGGAGGACTGGCCCGGCCGGCGCTACGATCCCCACCCGTTCATGCTGTGGCCGCGCTCGGATCCCGAGCGCCTCGCGCAGGACCGCAGCGAGGCTCTGCGTCTGCTGACCGAGGCCGGTTACCCCGACGGGTTCACGATGGGCTACCTCTGCCGCTCGGTGCACGTCATCCGCTGCGAGTTCCTGCAGGACCAGCTCGCCGGGCTGGGGATCGACCTGCGGCTGCTGCTGGTGGACGAGGCCGAGTGGAACCGCGCGCGGCTGGGCCTCGAGTACGACAGTCAACCCGGCGCCAACTTCAGCGGCACCGTCCCTGAGGCCACCGAGGCCGTCTACGGCCGCTACGTTCGCAATCCCGACGCCTACGCCAAGCACGAGGACGAGGCCGTCGACGATCTCTACCGGCGGCTCCGCGCGGCCGGACAGGTGCCCCAACGCGTCGCCATCTGGCGCGAGCTCGAGCAGCACCTGGTCGCGGAGCAGGCCTACCTCGTCCCGATCGCCAACACCATCCAGGTGGTGCCCTACCGGAGCTACGTCCGCGGGCTCGTGATCCCTCCCGAGGACGGCCACACCCACACCGACTTCGCGACGGTGTGGCTCGATCCGGTCGGCCTCGCCGGTAGGCGCTAGAGCCCATGCGCGCGTACCTGCTCAGGCGCCTCGCGCTCGTCCTGCCCACGCTGTTGCTGGCCTCGCTCACCGTCTTCGTGATCATGCGGGCGCTGCCGGGCGACGTCACCAGCGCGATGCTCGGCGGCGAGGGCGAGGCCTTGCGGCCCGAGCTGGTGGCGGCCCTGCGAGCGGAGCTCGGGCTCGAGGCACCCTTACCGGTGCAGTACGGGCGCTGGCTCTGGAGCATGGTGAACGGCGAGTTCGGCGGCCGCTCGCTCCTCACGCGCGAGCCGCTGCGCGAGATCGTCGCCCGCGGGCTGCCCGTGACCATGCTGCTAGGCCTCTACGCGGTGGTGCTGGCGCTGGTGGTGGCGGTGCCGCTGGGCGCGGTTGCGGCGGCCCGCCGCGGCGGCGCCGTCGACCTGCTGCTGCGCTCCCTCGGCGTGCTGGGTAGCGCGCTGCCTGGGTTCTGGGTGGCGCTGCTCGGGTTGCTGCTGGTGGTCCTGGTGCTGGACTGGTCGCCGCCGCTGATCTACGCCCAGCTGTGGCAGCGGCCGCTCGAGCACCTCGAGATGATGGCCATCCCCGCCCTCGTGCTCGCCTGGGAGCTAGGCGGGCAGCTGCTGCGCACGACGCGCGGCGAGCTGCTCGAGCACCTGCGCCAGGACCACGTCCGCACCGCCGTTGGCAAGGGCATCGGCCCCGCCGCTGTGGTCCTGCGGCATGCCTTGCGGACCGCCGCGATCCCGATCGTGACCGTGGCCGGCCTCAACCTCGGCGCGCTGCTCGGCGGCGCCGTCATCCTCGAGTTCATCTTCGGCCTGCCCGGCGCCGGACGCGCGCTCGTGCAGGCGGTGCTCGCACGCGACTACCCGGTGGTGCAGAGCCTCACGCTGCTGTTCGTGACGCTGCTGCTCCTGCTCAACCTGCTCATCGACCTGCTCTACGCGGTCCTCGATCCGCGCATCGGCCATGGCGCGTAAGACCGCGACGCGTCGCCCGGCCGGGCCGCTGCCGCCGGCCGCGACCGCGCGTGCCGCGTTGTCGATCCTGCTGCGGCGCCACCCGCTCGCGGCGCTCGCGCTCGCCTTCTTGGTCGCCAGCGTGTTCATATCCGTTCTCGCACCGGCGCTGGCGCCCTTCGATCCGCTGGAGCACGACCTGGGGCGCCGCCTGATGGCTCCCAACGGCGAGCACCTCATGGGTACCGACGGCTTCGGCAGGGACGTGCTCAGCCGGGTGATGCACGGCGCCCGCGCGTCGCTCTTCGTCGCCTTCGTCGGCGTCGCGGCGGCGGCGGGCGTCGGCACCCTCGTCGGCGTCGCCACCGGGTTCGTCGGTGGCCGCCTCGATCTCGCAGTCGGCCGCTTCACCGACACCCTGCTGGCCTTCCCGGCGCTGGTGCTGGCGCTCGTGCTGGTCGCCGCCTTCGGGCCGTCGCGGACGCTCGTCGCCGTCGCGGTCGCGATGGCGCTGACGCCGCAGCTGGTGCGCATCGCACGGGCGCGGTGCCTGGAGCTGCTGGAGCGAGACCACCTGCTCGCGGCCCGGGCGCTGGGGGCCGACGACCGGCGTATCCTCGTGCGCCACCTGCTCCCGAACGTGCTGCCGACCGTCATCGTGCTCGCCACGGGGTACGTCGGCAACGCCTTGGTGCTGGAGGCGGCGCTCTCGTACCTCGGCCTGGGACTGCCGCCGCCGGCGCCGGCCTGGGGCCGGATGATCTTCGAGGGCGCCCACCTCTACTTGGAGACGGCGCCGTGGCTGACGGTCTTCCCGGGACTCGCGCTGGCGTCGGTGGTGCTGGCGTCCACCGTGCTCGGAGACGGGCTGCGCGACGCGCTCGATCCGCACCTGCGCCACGGCGTGAGAGGGCCGGCCGTGGGCGGGGTGAGGCGCCCCAAGGCGTAGCCGGCCGCGGACGGGATCGGTGGAGCGCGCCTCAGGGCTCGCCGGGCGGGTAGAGGTGGCACGCGACCGCGTGGCCGCCGCCGAAGCGCGTGACCTCTGGGAACGCGGCGTCGCAGGTGCCGGGCATCGCGGCGGGGCAGCGCGGGTGGAACGGGCAGCCGCTCGGCACGCGCAGGGCGCTCGGCGGCTCGCCCGGGATCACGGGCCGCGGGCGGTGCCGGTTGGCCGGGTCGGGCTCCGGCACCGCCGCCAGCAGGCCCTGCGTGTACGGGTGCTTGGGGTCGTTGACGACCCGCTCGGCCGGGCCCAGTTCGACCATCCGCCCGAGGTACATCACCGCGATGCGGTCCGAGAAATGGCGGGCGCTGGCGAGATCGTGGGTGATGGTCAGCAGGGTGAGGCCGCGGCTGGTCTGCAACTCGCGCAGCAGCGAGAGGATCTCGGCGCGGCTGCTGGCGTCGATCATCGACACCGGCTCGTCGGCGACGAGCAGCTCCGGTCCGAGCACCATCGCGCGGGCGATGCTCACCCGCTGCCGCTGCCCGCCGGAGAGGGTGTGGGGGTAGACGTCCACGAACTCCGACGCCGGCCGCAGCTTGACCTGCTCGAGCGCCGCGAGCACGCGCTCGCGGCGCTCGCCACGGCTGCCGACGCGCTGCACCGCCAGCGGCTCCTCGACCAGCTCGAACACGCGCATGGTGGGGCCCAAGCTGGCGTAGGGATCCTGGAACACCGCCTGCACCCGCCGCCGGAAGTCGCCCAGCGACCGCTCGGGCTCCTCGGTGACGTCGCGGCCGTCGAAGCGCAGGCGCCCGCGGGTGGCGACCGCGAGCCGCAGCACCGCGCGGGCCAGCGTGCTCTTGCCGCTGCCGCTCTCGCCCACGACCGCGACGGCCTCGCCGCGCGCGACGCTCAGGTCGACGCGCTCGAGCGCCTTGACCGGCTCGCTGCGCAGCAGGCCGCGGCGCACCCAGTAGTAGAGGC
>SKMG01000003.1 GCA_007121175.1 Trueperaceae bacterium
ACCGCGACGCCGGCGATTCGCGCACCGGGCTCGCGGCCGGTGCGCGAGGCTCGGAGGTGGCGGTGTTCCGCTCCCGCGACGGCTTCGAGTTCACCAAGGTTGCTGGCTGGGGCAAGCGCGAGCTCTCTGGTCTCGGCGATGTCACCTCGATCGAGGGAACGGCGCTGGCGCGCCGGACCGACGGCTCGTGGGAGCTCTTCGTGTCGCTGGAGAAGGACCGTCCCTACCCGACTGCGCTCTCGGCGCTGCAGAAGCCCGGCACCGGTGTGTGGTCGATCGACCGGGTGATCGGGCCGCGCCCCGATGCGCTCGACACCGCTTCGCAGGCGGAGGCGCTTTCCAGCGACGCCCCCGAGACGCTGCACGTCAAGGATCCCGTGGTGGCCTGCGACGGGCCCCGCACGCTGCTGTGGGCGTGCTCGCATCCCGCCTCGTGGGCCTCGTCGAACACGCTGCTGGCCGTGCGGGAGAGCGACGACGAGCCCTTCGAGGTGCGCTCCTGGCAGGCGGTGCCGCGCGGCGCGGTGTGGGACGTGGCGGTGACGCGCCTCACGCACCGGCTCGAGCTGCCCCGGGTCGGGCGCTTCGGCGAGCGTCCTTACGCGGTGTACTTCTACGACGGGGCGGAGTGCATGCGGCCGCTCGAGCCCAACCCGCGCGCCGCCGCGCGGCCGCGCGGCTACTCCTGCGAGGAGCTCGGCGGCGCGCTGTGGGGACCGCTCGACGAGCCCGCGGATCTGCGGCGGCTGTCGCGGGTGGCGCCGCTGTTCGTGTCGCCGCACGGCACGGGCTGCAGCCGCTACGTCAGCACCCTGTGGCTCGAGGACGCCCTGGTCGCCTTCTGGCAGCAGGGGCAGCCTGACGGCTCGCAGCCGCTGGTCTCGCATCGACTGCCGCTGGCGCGGGTGCGCGAGCTATTGCTCGGCGCATGAACGTCCTGCTGATCGACATCGACTCGCTGCGCGCGGATCACCTGGGCTGCTACGGCTACCCGCGGGCGACCTCGCCCAGCATCGATGCGCTGGCCGAGAGCGGTTGGCGCTTCGAGCGCTGCTACGTCTCGGACGCCCCCTGTCTGCCGTCGCGCACGGCGCTGGCGACCGGGCGCTTCGGGTTCCAGAGCGGCGTGGTCGCGCACGGCGGCGGCCGCGCCGAGCCGTACAACACGAGCGCCGAGCGTGTCCAGGAGCCCGACCCGGCCACGCGCCACTGGTTCCATGCGCTCGAGCGCGCCGGTTGGCGCACCGCCTCGATCTCCTCGTTCGCCTCGCGCCACGCGGCCTGGTGGTTCCTGGCGGGGCTCCGCGACTGGCACTCCTCGGGCAAGGACGGCATGGAGACCGCCGACGAGGTGGTCGACGTCGCGATCGATTGGCTGACGCGCCACGGCCATGACGCGCCCTGGTGCCTGCACGTGAACCTGTGGGACCCGCACACGCCGTACCGAGCGCCCGTCTCCCAGGAGCTGCGCCGCGTGCCGGCGCCGGCGTGGATCGACGAGGACCGACTCGCGGCGCATCGCGCCTCCTTTGGTCCGTTGAGCGCCCAGGATCCGATGGGTCTGTGGTTCCCCGGTCAGCTGGCGTTCGAGCGGCCTGGCGTGCCGCGTGAGCTCCGCACGCTCGACGACGTGGCGGCCTGGATCGACGCCTACGACGACGGCGTCCGCTTCGCCGACGAGCAGGTCGGGCGCCTGCTCGCGCACTTGGGCGCGCTCGGCTGGCGCGACGACACGCTGATCATAGTCACCGCCGATCACGGCGAGAACTTGGGCGAAGGCAACCTCTACGGCGACCACCAGACCGTCGATCACCCGACCACCCGCGTGCCGTGGCTGATGGCGCACCCGTCGCTCGCCGGTCCGCGTGTGTGGCGCGCGCTGCACTACCAGTTCGACCTCGCGGCCACGGTGCTGGAGCTGCTGGGTGTCGAGGTGCCGACCCGCTGGGACGCTGCTAGCGCCTGGGCGGCCTTGCGCGACGGCTCCGACGAGGGCCGCTCGGAGCTGGTGCTGAGCCAGATGGCCTGGAGCTGCCAGCGGGCGCTGCGCTGGGACGACTGGCTGCTCATCCGCACCTACCATGCCGGGCTCAAGGACCTGCCGCCGGTCGCGCTGTATGACGTGGCGCTCGATCCGCACCTCGTGCGCGACCTGACCGCGGAGCAGTCGGCGCTCGTGTCCGACGGCCTCGCGCGGTTAGCGCAGTGGACCGAGGCGCAGCGCGCCCGCAACCCGCACGGCGAAGACCCCATGGACACGGTGCTGGCCGAGGGCGGGCCGTCGCTGGCGCGCGGCCACGAGGCCTGGTACGCCGAGCACCTGCGCGCGACGGGCCGCGCCGATCAGGTGGAGCGGATGCTGGCGGCGGGGCGGGCGTACGAGAGCGACTGGGGTTGAGCGCGGCAGGGTCGTCCGATGATCCCGTGACCGATCTCTCGGGCTGCCGTCGGGGACACGCTATTGCTGCACGTCGGACACGCCTGCAGCCGGTTGGTGCGGTACATGCCGCTCTCGGCGTGCTGGCCGTTCAGGGTTCGCGGTTCTCGCGAGCGTCCCTGCGCTGGTCCCCATGGTCCGAGTTGCCACTGGCGTCGCGCAAGGCTCGTTCGACCGCGGCGCGCAACGCAGGGAGGTCGGTGGTCGCCTGCACCACCGCATCCTGACGCAGCCAGTCGCTCTCGAACTGCTGCACGGTCATGCCGGCCGTGTACCCTTCGATGAGGATGATCGAATCGAGTACATCGTTCAACCGGACGGCGTCGGTTCGCGTCACAGGATCGCGACCTGCTCAGCCATGATGGCGTCTCGGAGCAGCGGATGCAGCGACGCGGGTGTCGCGACGTCGACGTCACGCCCCAGGACCTCGTGCAGCTCATCGCGCAGGCGCACGAGATCGAGCAGCGAGCGGCCCGGCTCGAACTCGACGAGCAGGTCGATGTCGCTGTCATCGCGCTCGGCGCCCCGCGCAAAGGAACCGAAGACGCTGGCGCGGACGACCCCGTGGGCGCGCAGGACGGCTGGCACCGTTGCCCGAATGGTCTGGAGACCGTCCATGCAGCCAGCATACGGCCCGGGGCCTGCGGTACTGGCAGCGGTGTTGGAGGCGCTTCAGTACACGAACCCGAAGGCCCACAGGGGCACGGTGCGCCCGAGCCCGTGCTCGAGCCCATCAAGTGCGAGGACCCCGCGCGCATCGAGGGGCAGCTGCTTCTGGGTCTTGCCGGGCCCGCCGATCTCCACGACGAGTGGATGCTCGCCGCCGACGCGGATGTCGGCGGTTCCGTGAGCGGTGATCGGGTACTCACCGGCCATCTGGCTGACGAAGAACGCTTCTCGTAGGGTGCTGGCGCTCAGCTGCAACCCCTTGACGCCCGCGACGGCGGCGTACAGGGTTGGCGTCGCTAGGTAGATCTTGGCCGGCTTGCGCACGGCTGCGGAGCCGCTGCGCGCTTGTGGCAGGAAGGCGAGCACGGACGAGCGCTCGAGTTGGTCGAGGTAGGCGTAGGCGGTGGTCTTGGAGATTCCGAGCGTGCGTGCCATCGACTCGACGTTGGGCACGTAGGGCTCGCTGGCAGTGACGAGCGCAAGGAGCCGCTGCATGGTGGCGGGGGCGGTGGGTGCGGTGCCGAAGGTGGTGGGGATGTCCTGGTAGAGGACTGCCTGGAGTGCGCTCATGACCTGGGCATGCAGATCGGTCGTCCGAGTGCCGAGGCCGTAGGGGTATGCGCCGCGCTCCAGGTAGGCATTGAAGCGAGCCAGGACCGTTTCGTCTCGGTCGCGTAAGGTGGCGACCACGTGGCTGGAGAGCTGACCGTGATCCTCGACGAGCCCATTGAGGCTCACCGGGGCGACGCGGATGCCGGCCTCGAACTCGA
>SKMG01000342.1 GCA_007121175.1 Trueperaceae bacterium
AAGCTCGGCACGAAGATCGACAAGAACTCCTCGACGAGTCGGTCGCCCGAGGCCTCGAGCCCGGCGCGGATGCTCGCCTCGGCTCGCTCGAACTCGCGGTTGCCGGCCTTGGCCTCCTCGAGACACTTCAGGTAGGCGCAGAGCTTGTCTGCCAGCTTCACCAGGCGCCAGCTCTCGGCATCGTCCGGATGTTCGACCAGGAGCGGCTCGTAGGCCGCTCGCAGATCGTCCGGGAGCATGCCGAGGAGCCGTTCCTTGGCGACCGACTCGAGCCCGTCCACCGCCTGCTTGACCAGCGGGTTGAAGTACTTGATCGGCGTGGGGAGGTCGCCGGTGATGACCTCCTCGGCGTCGTGGAAGACCGCGAGCAGCGCGGTGCGGTCCGCATCGACGTGCGCGCCGTAGCGCGTTCGGGCCAGTACCGCCAGCATGTGCGCCACCATCGCCACCTGGAGGCTGTGCTCTTGGATGTTCTCCACCCGGGTGTTGCGCATGAGGCCCCAGCGCTGGATGTACTTCATCCGCGCGAGGTAGGCGAAGAAGTGACTCACGCGTACACGATACCGCTCTCGCAACCGGCGCCGGAGCGAAGCACACGCCTCGCGCTCAGCTGAAGCCGCGGAAGCGGTCACGATGCACGAGCATGGCCAACCCCAGCACCGCCAGGGTGATGACGAGGTTGGTACCGCCATACGAGACGATCGGCAGCGTGAGCCCGGTCACCGGTGCCAGACCGAGCGAGACGCCGACGTTGACCAGCGTCTGGAAGCCGAGGTAGGCGAGCACCCCCGAGATCACCAGCTGATCGCGGGGCCGTGGGCACTCCATCGCCATCACCGCGAGCCGGTAGAAGAGCAGGGCGAACAGACCGAGTATGAACGCCGAACCGACGAAGCCGAGCTCCTCGGCCAAGACCGGGAAGATGAAGTCGGTGTGCTTGAAGGGGATGAAGTCGAGCTGCGTCTGGGTGCCCTGGCGCCAGCCCTTCCCCGTCAGGCCTCCCGAGCCGATGGCGATGCGCGCCTGCATGACCTGGTACCCCGCGCCCTGCGGGTCGGCTTCCGGATTGAGGAAGGTCGTGATGCGGGCTTGCTGGTGCGGAGCCAGGTTCGGCACCACCAGCGGCACTGCCACGACCGCGAGCACCGCCACGCCCACCAACAAGCGGGTAGGAACCCCGCGAACGAACAGCATTGCGGCGCCGATCGCGCCGATCACCAGCGCGCTCCCCAGGTCAGGCCCGGCCAGCACCAGCACGAACGGCACCCCGACGACGGCGCCGACCAACAGGTAGCTCAGAGGACCGCGCGCACTCGGCAGCGAGAGGTAGCGGCCGAGCAGCAGGATCAGCGCGACCTTGGCGAGTTCGGAGGGTTGCACTCGCGCGGGACCGAACTCGAGCCAGCGCTTGGCACCGTTGATCTCCTCACCGAAGATCAGCACCACCACCAGAAGCACCAGCGTCAACGCGTACAGCGGCAGCGTCAGCTTGTCGATGCGCTGCCCGCCGATCCAGAAGATCGCCACACAACCGACGACGCCGGCGACGAACCAGGCCGCCTGACGCGTCACGTAGCTCGGATCGGGTGCCGCGCTCGCCAGCGTGACGAAGCCCACGAGCGCGATCAGCGCCACGAGCACGGGCAGGTAGGGCTCGAGCCGGCTCACGGCCTCACGCTACCCGAACCAGGTCGCTCAGGTGCGGACCCGGCCGCCCGCCCACAGCGCCGGCCATGGATCCCGCCCACAGCGCCGGTCAACGAGCCGGCCCATAGTGCCGGCCTGAGCCGCCGATGCGCTACTCCCGTCTGAGCCGTGAAACATGCCATTGACTGGCCCTTTGGTCGGCACGTAGGCTGCCTACGAGGAGGCTCCTGTGAAGCGTGGTGCCCTGATGATGATCGTCGGCATGGCAGCATTGCTGCTGCTGGCCTCGTGCAAGCCCACCGCGATCGTGGCCACCGAGGTCGTCCCGACCCTGATCTCCGTACAGGCGCGCGACGCCTCGGCCGTCGTGCTGCAGGGCCGCTACTTCGGCGGCGGCGGTGGCGAAAGCTACATCCTGATCAGCAGGGCCGTCGACGGTGATGACGCGACCCGGGTCGAGGCGGACCAGTGGAGCCCGACGCGAATCGTGTTCGCGGCCCCAGAGAACAGCGGTGGCGCCTTCGTGATCGTCGTCGCCGACGGCCGTCACAGCAACCCGCTGCCCGCCAACTTGCCCTGATCACGTCGCGGCCTGGCGCGGGGGCCCACCAGGCCCCCGCTTTCGTGTGGCGCCGGGCCGAGCGTGTAGACTCGTGCCGATGCGACCCGGTGCCGTCAAGGGAACCTACGACATCCTGCCCGAGGACCAGCCGCGCTGGCGCGCGCTGTTCGAAACCGCGGCGCGGGTGCTCGGACGCGCCGGCGTCGAGGAGATCACCACGCCGGTGTTCGAGCACCGCGAGGTGTTCGACAAGTCAGTCGGGGACTCCGCCGACCTCGTGGTCCAGAAGGAGATGTACACCTTTCAGGACCGAGGCGGCCGCTGGCTGACGCTGCGCCCCGAGTTCACGGCCGGGGTGCTGCGGGCGTTCATCGAGCACGGTATGCACACCCGGCCCCTCCCGGTGAAGCTCTGGAGCGCTGGACCCGCGTTCCGGGCCGAGAACGTGCAGCGCGGGCGCTTTCGACAGTTCCACCAGGTGAACTGCGAGCTCGTCGGCGGTGGGTCGGCACTGCTCGACGCCGAGGCGATCGCTCTGCTGGTCGATGTGTTTGCGGCGCTGGGCCTGCCGGGCGTGCACGTCAAGGTCGGCTCGGTCGGCGATCCAGACGACCGGGAGCGATACAACGCGTACCTCCGCGAGGTGCTGTCGCCGCAGCGCGAGCAGCTCTCCGAGACGAGCCGCGAGCGACTGAGACTCAATCCGCTACGGCTGCTCGACAGCAAGGACGAGAGCGATCAGATGCTGCTCGCGCCGCTTCACCGGCCGCTCGACCTCCTCGGGCCGGAAGCGCGCGCGCACTTCGACGAGGTCACCGCCGCGCTCGGATCGTGGGGCGTGCCGTTCGAGGTCGATCGCAGTATCGTCCGTGGCCTGGACTACTACCGGCGCACCGCTTTCGAGGTGCATCACGCCGGCATCGGCGCGCAATCCGCACTCGGCGGCGGCGGGCGCTACGACGGGCTGCTGGCGAACCTCGGCGGACCCGACCTGCCAGGCATCGGCTGGGCCTTCGGCGTCGAGCGGGTATTGGACGCGCTGCACGGCGAGGGCGCGGAGCTCGGCGAGCGCGAGCAGACGCTGGCATACCTCGTCCCGCTCGACCCAGAGGCCGTGCCCGAGGTGGCCCGACTGGCCCGGACGCTGCGCGCCGAGCACCGCATCGAGCACGGTTACGTGGCCCGCAATCCCGGCAAGGGCTTGCGAGACGCCGACCGCTCCGGCGCCCGGCTGGCCGTGCTGCGCGGCAGCCGAGAGCGCGCGGCGAGCGCGGTGGTGGTCAAGGACTTGCGTAGTGGCGAACAGGTGAGCGTGGCGCTGGACGACCTGCCCGCGCACCTGCGGGCGGTGGCGGGGAGGCCGGTCTCGGAGGGTACGGCAACGACGAGCGGCGGCTTGGCACGCTGAGAGCAACGACGACGGGAGCACCGATGCGAAGGACCATGGACTGCGGCGCGCTGCGCGCCGAGCACGAAGGCCAGCAGGTCACGCTGGCCGGCTGGGTGAACCGGCGCCGCGACCTAGGCGGCTTGATCTTCCTCGACCTGCGCGACGGCACCGGCATGAGCCAGGTGGTGGTGGAGCCGGAGCACGAGGCGGCCTTCGCGCAGGCCGGGCGGGTGCGCAGCGAGTTCGTGCTGGCGGTGAGCGGC
>SKMG01000246.1 GCA_007121175.1 Trueperaceae bacterium
GACATCCCCGGATCAAAGCTTGCTTCCAGCTCCCCGAGGCTTTTCGCAGGTAGCCACGTCCTTCATCGGTTCGGCAGCCAAGGCATCCACCGTGTGCCCTTAGTAACGTAACCTATCGATCGTGTTCGTTTGTAAGAGTGGTTCGACACGCGATCACTCGGCGCCGGATCATGCGATCCGATGCCTTACAATCGCCAGAACTCGTTGCGTGTTTTGCCGTCTAGGACGGCGGGATACGCTTCGAGCTCAGGATGCTCTTGCTCTCCTATGCGCTTGTCAATGTACGCGCCCCTCTTTCGAGCGGCAAAAGTAAGAGTACACCCCCAAGAGGCGTCATGTCAAGCCCAGGCGACATTGGGCTGCGCCCAGTCGCGCGCGACGGTCCGACGATCGAGGGCTACTGTGGACCTACCCGGGGCCGTGGTCCAGACACGCGGCGCGAGCCAGCTGACCGAGAACCGCCGGCCGGTAGGATGCAGCATGGTCATCGACCTGAACGGCGACCTGGGCGAGGCGTACGGTCGCTGGCTCGTGCCCGACGAGGCCGAGTTGGTGACGTCCTTGACGTCGGTGAACTTAGCGTGCGGCTACCACGCCGGCGATCCATCGGGGCTCCGCAGCGCCATCCGCCTCGCCGCGGGCCAGCGCCTGGCGATCGGCGCCCACCCGAGCTACCCCGATCTGCGCGGCTTCGGGATGGTGCCCATGGCGTTGGCCCCGCACGTGATCCGTGATGACGTGCTCTACCAGCTCGGGGCGCTCCAGGCCCTGTGCCACGCCGAGGGTGCACCTTTGCGGCACGTCAAGCCACATGGGGCCCTCTACCATGCGGTGGCGGAGGACCCAGCCACAGCCGAGGCCTTCGCCGAGGCGGTCGCGGCGTTCGACGCGGGTCTACCGGTGATGGTGCGCGCGGGCTCGAGCGCGGAGGAGGTCATGGAGGGCGCCGGTCTCCGGGTGCTACCCGAGGCGTTCCCAGACCGCGCCTACCTACCCGACGGGACGCTGGTGCCGCGCAACCGCCCGGGCGCGCTGCTCGACGACCAGACCACCATCGCCGAGCGCGCCGTGCGCCTGGCTCGCGAGGGCGTGGTGAGCGCCGTCGACGGCAGTCACCTCCGCCTCGAGCCGGCCACCTTGCATCTGCATGGGGACACGCCGGCGCTGCCCAGCACGGCCCGCCGGGTGCGTGACGCGCTGCTCGCCGCTGGCGTGAGGCTGCAGCCCGCCTCGGCATGAGGCGCCGGCTCGCGTACCATGGCGGTAGGATCGGGGTCACCGCCATGGACGAGGACGCCACCACACTGATCGAAGCCTTCCTCAACGAGATGCGCACACGCTACTCCGAGGAGATCGACGCCATCGCCCTGCCCGAGGGGACCGTCGACTACGTCCGTCAGCGCGTGGCGGCGGACGATCACGAGACGCTGCTCTTCATGCTCAAGCTCGGCTACCTCATGGGGCTGCAGACCGGCTTCGCGGCCGGTCAGGCCGGCGCGAGCGAGCCCCCGCGCGGCGGGCCGGGGCCGATCCAGGCCTGATCGGTCCGCCGCGACCGCCAGACGACGCCGACCGCCAGACCACGCCGCCCACCAGACCACGCCGCCCACCAGACCACGCCGCCCCCGCCAGCCGGCGCCGACGCCAGCAGCTGGTGCCGCCAGAGCGTGCCCACGACAGCGCCACCACCGAGGCTGCGCTCTTCAGCTGCTGGGGCCGCGATCCAGCCGGAGCGCCGAGAGCTCGAGCAAGCGCGCCTGCGCGTCGAGCCGGCGCTGCCCGGGCCGCCGCGGGACTCGCAGGTAGCTGCCGTCGGCCCGGAGTTCGCGGCCTTTCACCGTGTCGCGCCAGTAGACGTCGAGCAAGACGCGCAGCGTGCGTTGCGCGTTGTCATCCTCGATCGGGAAGACCACCTCGATACGGGCATCGAGGTTGCGCTGCATCCAGTCCGCAGAGCCGACCATCATCAGGTCGCGGCCGCCGTTCCGGAACCACACGATGCGCGAGTGTTCGAGGAAGCGGCCGACGACGCTGCGCACGCGGACGGTTTCCGAAACGCCCGGCACTCCCGGCCGCAGGCAGCAGATTCCGCGCACGATCAGATCGATCGGCACACCGGCCTGCGAGGCGCGGTAGAGCGCCCGGATCACCTCGGGATCGACCAAGGCGTTCATCTTGGCCATGATGCCGGCCGGCCGACCGGCCAGGGCGTGCTCGGCCTCGGCCGCGATCGCCCGCAGCAGTTCGGCACGCAGCGTGCTCGGCGCGACCCACAGCTTGCGCCACGTCGATTGGCGGCTGAAGCCCGTGAGCACGTTGAACAGGTCGGAGACGTCGGCGGCCAAGGCCTCGTCACAGGTCAGCAGCCCGAAGTCGGTGTACAGGGCGGCAGTGGTGGGGTTGTAGTTGCCCGTGCCTAGGTGTACGTAGCGGCGGACGACGCTGCTGCCTGCCGGGCCGCGCTCGCGCCGCACCACCAGCAGCGTCTTGCAGTGCGTCTTCAGCCCGGCGAAGCCGTACACCACGTGCACACCGGCTCGCTCGAGCTCGCGTGCCCAGACGATGTTGTTCTCTTCGTCGAAGCGGGCCTTGAGCTCGACCAGCGCCGTCACGAGCTTGCCATTCCCCGCTGCCCGCGCCAGCGCGGCCACGACCGGTGAGCGTGAGCCGACGCGATAGAGCGTGTGCTTGATCGCCAGCACGTCGGGGTCCTCGGCGGCCGCCTCGAGCAGTTGCAGGACGGCATCGAAGGCGTGGAACGGGTGATGCACGAGCACGTCGCTGCGACGGATCGCGTCGAACACGTCGGCGGCTCGGCGGTACTCGGCCGGCAGTCGCGCGGTGAACGGCCGGTAGCGGAGCTGCCCGAGATCGAGCAGCGCGAGCTCCATGAAGTCCGTGGCGTTGAGGTGGTTCGGCACCTCGAAGACGTCGGCTGGGTCGAGATGGAGGCCGCGACGGAGGTGCTCGCGCCAAGCCGCAGGCATGTCGGCGATCACCTCGAGCCGCACGGCGTCACCCCAGCGCCGCCTCCTCACTTCGTCCTCGATCGCGCGCAACAGGTCGCCGGCCTCGTCCTCCGCGATCTCGAAGTCGGCATTGCGGGTGACGCGGAAGGCGTGCGAGTCGATCACGACATGACCGGGGAAGAGCGCCGACACGTTGCCGCTGATCACGTCCTCCAGCATCACGAAGCGGTGTTCGACGCCCGGCAGGCGGACGAAGCGCGGCAAGACGGCTGGCACCTGCACCACCGCGGTCCACTCCCCGCGCCGGCTCTCGTCGGAGAGCTGCAACAACAGCGAGAACGACAGGTTCGGCAGGCGGGGCAAGGGCAGCGCCGGCTCGATGGCGAGCGGGGTGAGCACCGGGAAGACCTCGTGCTCGAAGTAGCGGTCGATGGCCGAGCGCTCGAAGCCGCTCAGCTCGTCGCACGGCACGATGCGCACGCCGTGCCGCTCGAGCTGCGGCAGCACGTCGCACTGCAGCAGCTGAGCGTGACGCAGCAGCAGCGGAAGCAGCCGCCGCCTGATCGCGGCGAGTTGCTCCTCGACGGTCATGCCGTCGAAGGAGCGTCGCTCGAGGCCGGCGGCCTGCTGCTGCTTGAGCCCGGCGTAGCGGATCATCATGAACTCGTCGAGGTTCGACCCGAAGATGGCCAGGAACTTCAAGCGCTCGAGCGGCGGGTTGTCGGGATCGGCCGCCTCGTCGAGCACGCGTTCGTTGAACGAGAGCCAGGCGAGCTCTCGGTTGAAGTAGAGGCTCGGATCGGCCAGGTCGGACGTACGCGCCACGAGTCAGCCTATGTCACCAGGCTCGGCTGATGCGGTGCCTCAACCCTCC
>SKMG01000204.1 GCA_007121175.1 Trueperaceae bacterium
GAGACGCTCCATCTCGTTCGCCCTGGAGGCGCCGCCGAGGACATCACCGTGCGCGACCCGAACGCCCAGCTACCGGGTGTCGGCTCCGACGTGTGGCACGTGGCCACCGTGAGTCTGCTGCAGGAGCTGTGCGCTGCGCTCCAGGAGGGCCGTCCACCGGCGGCAGGAGCGACCTTCGACGACGGCTGGCGCAACCAGCTGGTTCTGGACGCAGCGCGAAGGTCGCACGCGTCGCGATGCTGGGTGGATGTGGCCGCGTGGCCGGGAGGCGCGGGTGGCAGGGTTCGATCGCCCTAAGCGTCAGTACGCGCAGGGCGTGAGGTCGGCGGTCACCGGCGGGCCACAGCGGCCGGCGCACGTGGCTCGCCTACCACCGCTCCGCCTACGCGACAGTCACGGCCTGCGGATGGTCGCCGCGCACCATGTCGAGCTCGGCCGCCCTGGCGTTGGCCTCGACCTGTTCGACGTCTTTGCAGCCGGGGATGACGCAGGTGACGGCCGGGTGCTGCAGGCACCACGCCAGCGCCCAGCTCGCCATGTCTACGCCTTCGGGCACCTCCTCGCGGCGGATCCGTTCTGCCTCCTCGAGCTTGCGTCGAACCTCCGCGCGGTCGTGTCGTGAGCGCACGTCGCTTGCGACCTCGAAGGTCGCGTCCGGTCGGTACTTGCCGCTCAAGTACCCACTGGCCAGCGGCACGCGTGCCAAGACTCCCAGGTCGTGGTCCTGGCAGGCCGGGAGCACATCATGTTCGGGCGTGCGGTCGAGCCGGTTGTAGACGACTTGGATCGCTTCGGCTCCGACGTCGCGCGCGTGGCTGGTTTGGTAGACGTCGTCGTTCTTGCTGATCGAGATCCCCAGGTGGCGGATGCGGCCCGCCTTCACTCGTTCGGCGAGCGCTGGCCACAGCTCCGGATCGTCGAAGGCTTCCCTGGTGCCGGAGTGGAACTGATAGAGGTCGACGTAATCGGTTCGGAGCGCCTCGAGCGAGGCATCGAGCTGTTTGAGCACCTCGCTTGCTGACCACAGCTGATCCCGCTCGAAGGCGCCCAGGTAGCGATGACCGAACTTGGTTGCGACGAACCACGCTTCGCGATGGCCTTCGATGGCCTCGCCGATCAGCCGTTCGGAGAGGTGGTCACCGTAGCACTCGGCGGTGTCGAGGAGATTGATGCCCAGCTCCCGGGCACGGTCGAGGATGTCTCGCACCTCGGGCACGTCATAGTCGCGGCCCCACTCGCCGCCGAACTGCCAGGTGCCGATCCCGACGACGGAGACGGGTAACTCGGTCGAGCCCAAGCGTCGGTACTTCATGGTGCCCTCCTCATTATTGGTGCGCGCCGCAGACCGGCCGGGAACCGTGCCCACGGGCCGTGCGTCGAGGTTACCGCGCACTCGGTTCGGTGCTGGCGCTCGACGGGCGGTAGGGCGGACGTGTGCGATGCCCGTTTCGTGTTCAACGTCGCGGGCGCGTGGGAGCACGCGGACGAGGACGATGCGCACATCGCGTGGACGGCGGGCGTGGGCTGAGATGCGACCGTTCTCCGCCGCCGGCACCTACGTCAACTGCCTGACCGAAGACGAGGGACCGGAACGCCTCGAGGCGGCGCTGGGTGGGTACGTCGCTCGGCTCGCCGAGATCAAGGCGGCGTGGGATCCGCAGAACGTATTCCGTACGAATCGCAACATCGCGCCGGCGTCCGGGAATACGGCAGGAGGGGTGAACCGTTCGCCCGGTCTGCCCGGCGCGCAGCGCGTGAAAGGTCGCGACCACGGAAGCCGGCGGCCATCGCGGCAGCCGCCGAGTGGGTTGGTTGCGCCAGATCCCCGATCACCTGCGAGCAGCTCGCCGAACGCCGGGGCCGCGGTGACGGGCCCGCGCTCGAGGCGCGCCACCCCGGCCCGGAGGTCGAGGTCGGCCTGCTGCTGCGGCGGTAGCGGAAGCTACCCGCACCGCGGCTATGCGTCGCAACCCACGGTGTTCTGGTGCCATCGCGCGCTAGGCTCCTCACAGCTTGGCTAGGGAGGTTGTCTTGAGGACGGCTGATTGGTTTCTGATGGCAGCGGCGTTCATCTCGTTCGTCTTCTCTGTATACCTGTGGTTCCAGGGGCAGCGCGAGGAGGGTCTCTTCGTAGGGATTTGGGTGCCGTCGATCCTGGCCTTCGGCGGCTTCGTGCGGTCGGCGCTGCAACGGTCATGAGATGACGACCGGCGCGATCTTCATCATCGGCATCGTGGTCACGTCGCTCGTGGTCGTGTTCCTCGTGCTGCTCGTGTTGGCGGCGCGGGGCGACGAGGCTGCGCGTCGCGACAGAGCCGACGGGTAGCTTCCGCTCGGTACCGGCACGCGTCCCGCGCGGTGACGCTCTTGTCCGCGCGGCGCCCGGGGGCGTTTTGGGCAAGCCATTGGGGGCGCAGGCCCTGCGCGACGCCCTGGCGGTCGGGAAGCCGGAGCAGCAGATCGTTGAGAGCGCTCCGTTCCCGTTCCGGGTGCGGGCGCACAACACCACGCCCGGTACTGGGCGCTGAACCGCTTCCGCACCCGGCATCGCGCGGCCGGATAGGCCAGAGTAGCCAGACCGCGCAGCTGACGGGCGACCTGGGCCAGGTGAAGCTCACCAGCGTCACGGTGGACGGCACCGAGTTCGGGGCCAACGCCAACAGACATAAGGCCATGCGTTACGCCCGAATGGACGCTCGGTAGGCGGAGCCACGGCCGAGGTGGAGCGTACCAGTGCAGCGTCGGCGCGCAGGACGAGTGCGTGGGGTACGGCGGTCAACGACGCGCAGATAGGGGCAGGGACGCCAAACGTCCCTCAGCGAATAGGCATCGTGTCTCCTGCGCGACTAGCCAACGTCGCTCACATCAGACAGCGGACCCGTGTATGGCTCGCGAGGTTCGGCTATGAGCCACCCGCGCTCACTCCGGCGTGCCCTCGAGCAGCGAGAGGACCGCCTGGCTCGCCAAGACGAGCTTGGGGTTGCCGACCTCCTGGGCCAACTCGAGCCCTTCTGCCGCGAGCGCCTCGGCCTCCGCGCGCTGGCCCAGGGCGAGTAGCACCCTGGCCTGGCCCAGGAGCGGCTGGAGCACGAAGCGGCTCGAGCCTGCCGCGCGAAGCCGTATCAGCGCCTGGCCGTAGTGGCTATCGGCCTCCGCCAAAGCGCCTCTTTTCTCGAGCACGCTGCCGATGTCGGCCAGATGCCGGCCCACGTCCCCCTCGTGGCCCAAGCTCCGATCGATCTCGAGGGCCTCCTCGAAACAGGACATGGCCCGGTCGAGATCGCCCATCGCACGGTAGACGCTCCCCTGGTTGCCGAGAAAGTGAGCGCGGCCCTCGTCATACGCCAGCGCCTCGAACAGCCGCAGCGCTTCTTCGTTGCTCGCCAGCGCCTGGGCGTGGCGCCCCGACTCGTGATGGATGAGGCCCAGTCGCCCCACGCTGTACGCCTGGCCCAGCTTGTGCCCGAGGGCCTCGTAGAGGTCGGCTGCCCGCTGCATGTGGGTCTGCGCGGCGTCGAGATCGCCCCGCTCCCAGCAGATGCCCGCCACCGAAGCGAGCACTTCGGCGCGGCCGGCCTCATCCCCGAGCTCCTTCAAGAGCTGCAAGGCGCGTTCGAACAGCGCGATCGCCTGCTCGTAGTCGGCCGTGCGCCAGGCGATCGTTCCCGATCGGGTGAGGGCGCGAGCCAAGGTTGGGCTGCTTCCCTCTCCTTCGAAGAAGGCGAGTGCCGCTCGCTGATGCACGCTCGCCTGGGGGAAGTCACCCTTGAAGAGGAACAGTTCGCCCAGCAGGTTGTGGGCTTCGGCCTGGCGCTCGCGCTCGCCTCGCC
>SKMG01000389.1 GCA_007121175.1 Trueperaceae bacterium
CGATCCACGCGGTGGTGGTGCCGAACTACCTCACCATGAACTCGCTCGGCTTGCTCGACACGCGCGTCGCGATGATGCTCCCGTTCTGGGCCAGCGGTTACGCCGTGTTCCTGCTCCGGCAAGCCTTCCGGCAAGTGCCACGCGACTTCGAGGACTCGGCGGTGATCGATGGCTGCAGCGGGCCACGTTTCCTCTGGCATGTGCTGCTCCCGCTCGCGAATCCGACCGTGATCGCCTTCTCCATGATCAGCATCGTCACGCACTGGAACGACTTCCTCTGGCCGCTCATCGTCACCGACACGCCCGCGGTCCGCACGCTGACGATCGGCCTGGCGATGTTCGTCCAGCAGGAGAGCGGGGCTGACTGGCCAGTGCTGATGGCGGGCACGGTGTTCGTGACGCTGCCGCTGCTGATCATGTTCCTCGTGTTCCAACGCAAGTTCATCGAGAGCTTCATGTTCGCCGGGCTCAAGGGCTGACGCCGGCGGCAGGAGCCTGGCGGCGGCGTCCTGAGAGCGGTGGTAGCGAAAGCGAGCGTGGGTGTGTCGGCCAATCATTGCGCCGCAGGCGGTGCGCCGGCGCGCGCGTCCCAGAGCCCAACCCGGATGGGCGCGGCGCCGAAGGCGTGCTATGGTCACGCAGAACTCGGCGCACGGGGAGGGGCTCCTGTCACACACGGTCGACACGCTCACGATGGGCCAACAGCCGGTCGAAGCCTCCGAACCCGAACGGACGCCCAACCGGCCTGAGCGCGACGTCTTCGCCAAGGCGTACCGGTACACGCGGGCGGAGGAGGCCACCGCCCTCGGGCTCCATCCCTACTTCCGTGCGATCGCCGCTCAAGACGGCGGCGTGGTGACGGTCGACGGGCGCGAGATGATCATCACCGGGTCGAACGACTACCTCGGTCTGACCCAAGATCCTCGACTCAAGCGCGCTGCCAGGGCCGCGCTCGACGACTTCGGCACTTCGTGCACGGGCTCGCGTTTCCTGACCGGCACGCTGACACTCCACGAAGAGCTCGAGCTGCGCCTCGCCGCATTCATGCGCAAACCGGCTGCCTTGACCTTCAGCGCCGGTTTCTTGGGATCGCTCTCGGTCGTCGCGGCGATCGCCGGCCGCCACGACATCCTCTACTACGACCGCGAGAACCACGCCTCGCTGGTCGACGGCGCGCGGCTCTCCTTCGCGACCCTGCGCAAGTTCGAGCACGGCGACATGGACGACCTAGAGCGGCACCTCGCCCGCGACGCCTCCCGCGGCGGCGGGCGCCTGATCGTCACTGACGGCGTGTTCTCGATGAGCGGGCACATCGCCAAGCTACCCGAGATCGTCGCCCTCGCGCGCCGCTACGGGGCGCGGGTGATGGTCGACGACGCCCACGCCTCGGGCGTCCTCGGCCCGACCGGCCGTGGAACCGCCGAGCACTTCGGCCTCGAAGCGGAGGTCGATCTGATCCTCGGCACCTTCTCGAAGTCCTTCGCATCGGTCGGTGGGTTCATCGCGGGCGAGGCCAAGGTCGTCAACTGGATCAAGCACATGGCGCGGCCGTTCATCTTCACCGCCGCGCTGCCCGCCATGCAGATGGCCGCAGTGCTCGAGGCGCTCGAGATCATGGACGCCGAGCCGTGGCACCGGGAACGGCTCTGGGACAACGTCGGCCTGCTGCACGGCGGTCTTGCGGCACTCGGCTTCGACACGCTCGGCACCGAGAGCCCGATCGTGCCCATCCTCATCGGGCCCGACGACCTCGCGATGGCCTTCTGGCGCTCAGCCTGGGATGCCGGCGTGTTCACCACGCCGGCCCTGCCGCCGAGCGTGCCCGCCGGACGGGCCATCGTGCGCACCAGCGTCAACGCCAACCACACGCGTGAGCAGCTCGAGCGGCTGTTGGAGGTGTTCGCCGTGGCCGGCCGGGGCCTCGGAGTGATCGCATGAACGCCCACTTGCGAGGGCGCGCATGAGCGCCGGCCGGGCGGTGCAGCCGAGACCGCGGGGCACCGCGCCGCGGCGGAAGAGCTCGGCGCTCGCCGCAGCGCACTCCACGCACCCGGCGGCGGGGACCGTCGAGGTGAGGGCGGTCACTCGCCGCAGCGACCTTCGCAGCTTCATCGAGTACCCTTTCACACGCTATCGGCACGATCCGTACTGGGTCGCGCCGCTGCTCATCAACGAGTGGCAGCGCTTCGACCCGAAGAAGAACCCGTTCTTGCAGCACGCCCGTATCGAGCCTTTCCTGGCCGAGCGCGACGGCCGCGTGGTGGGGCGCATCGCCGCGATCGACGACGACCACCACAACGCCACGCACCGCGACGACCTCGCTTTCTTCGGTTTCTTCGAGGCCGCCGACCAGCAGGCGGCGCATGCGCTCCTGGCCGCCGTGGAGTCGTGGGCCAGAAGCCTCGGACGCGCCTTGCTGCGAGGTCCGGCCAACCCCAGCATGAACGACGGCTCGGGCTTCCAGATCGACGCGTTCGACACCGTGCCGTTCGTGATGATGCCCTACAACCCGCCCGACTACCCGCGCTACGTCGAAGCCGCGGGCTACGGCAAGGTCAAGGACCTCTACGCCTGGCACTTCGAGGACGCGCCAGACCTCGCTCTCAGGATCATCCGGCTCGCCGAACGCGTCGAGCGCCGCTATCGACCCACCGTCCGGCCCCTCGACCCGAAGCACTTCGAGCGCGACCTCGGCCTGCTCAAGCGCATCTACGCCGAAGCCTGGCAGGACAACTGGGGTTTCGTCCGGTACACCGATGCCGAGTTCGACCACTTGGCGTCGGAGCTCAAGCTCATCATCGATCCCGAGATCAACCTGTTCATCGAGCTCGGCGGCGAGGTCGCCGGCGTCGCGATCAACCTGCCCGACATCAACCAGGCCCTCCAGAAGGTCCGCGGCCGGCTCCTGCCCTTCGGCATCTTCACCCTGCTCAACCGGCGCCGGCACATCGACCGGACCCGCCTGCCGATTCTCGGCATCCTGCCGCCGTACCGCATGAAGGGCCTCGAGCTGGTGCTGATCAAGGAGTCGCTGCTCCGCTGGAGGGCGCGCGGTTACCGCAGCTGCGAGTGCTCGTGGGTGCTCGAGGACAACGAGGCGATCAACGCCGGCATCCGTGCCACCGGCGGCCGGCTCTACAAGACCTATCGGCTCTACCAGAAGCCGCTCTAGGGTGCTCGTCCTGGTCACCGGCGCCACCGGCTTCGTGGGCAGCCACGTGGCCGAGGCGCTCGTCGCACGCGGCTTCGATGTCGCTGCGACCGTGCGGCCGACGAGCGACCAGCGCTGGCTGGTGGGCCTGCCCCTTACGAGGCGGCAGCTCGACTTCGGCGCACCCGAGCGGCTCGCGCAGGCGCTCGACGGCGTCGAGGCGCTCGTCCACGTCGCCGGCATCACCCGCGCGAGGCGTGACGCGGACTACCGGAGCGTCAACGCCGACGGCACGCGCGCCGTGCTGCAGGCCGCGGCGGCAGCAGGCGTGAAGCGCTGCGTCCTGATCTCGTCGATGGCGGCTCGTGGGCCCGACGGTGCACAGGGGCCGCAGAGCCCATACGGACACTCGAAACTGGCGGCCGAGCACGTCGCCGCGAGCTTCGAAGGCAGGCTTGCGATCGACGTGCTACGGGTCGCCGGGGTGTACGGTCCGCGCGACACCGACCTGCTGCCGCTGTTCCGCTTGGCTCGCAGCGGAGCGCTGCTCCTGCCGCCGCGCGCGGGCCGGCTGCAGCCGGTGTTCGCCGCCGACGTGGCCGAGCTCGTCACCGGACTGATCGAGCGCCGCCTAGGCTTCGGACCCTGGCCGGTGGCCGAAGCGCGCTCCTACGGCTGGGACGAGCTGGCCGAGCTGCTCAGCGCGGCGCTCGGCCGTCGGGTGCGCTCGCTGCACGCGCCGCGAGCGGTCTTCCTGGCCGCCGCCGGTGCCTCCGAGGGGGTCGCGGCGCTGCTCGGCAGCGCACCGACGCTCGACCGCCGGCGGGCGCTCGACATCACCGACAGCTACACCTGCGACGTCTCGGCGACCGAGTCGGCGTCGGGTTGGTGTGCCCGCACCGGGCTGGCGGAGGGACTCGAGCGCACCGTGCGCTGGTACCGCGAGCGCGGCTGGCTCTAGCCGCTGCCGATCGCCACCTCGCCGCACAGGTGCACGCTCACCCCCAGTTCCGCGAACGCTGCGGCCTTGGCTCCAAGGGCGCGGTCGGCATCGCCGGCCGACGGGGCGTACGCGACCTGGACGTGATTCGCCTGGTGCCGCGCCATCATCGCATCGCGGCTCACGCCGTGCAGCACCGCGTGCATGATCGGCCACTCGGGCGTGGTGGCGTCGCGGCGCCGGCGCGTCTCCTGGTCGGGCAGTGCCACAGCGCTGCCGCGGCCGAGATCGAGGTGGAGCGCTCCGCCCTCGACGAACGCCCGCGACCAGACGAACTCACCGGGCCTGCACACGCCGGCGAGGGTGCTGCCGCCGAGCGGGAAGTACATCGCGGGCTGCCGGTGACCCTCGGCGCCGGCGTAACCGCCCTGGAGGTGCGACGCGGGAACGGCGCCCGAGATCTCGAAGACCCACACGAAGTCGTCGAGACCCTCGCCGCGGTAGTGCTCGCCCCAGCGCAGGTCGTGCAGTGTCGTCGAGGGATCGAAACCGAGCTCGTGCCAGACGCGGTTCGTCACCAGGGCGTCGAGCGCGGCGCCCTCGTCGACCTCGTTGAAGTGCGGCAGCGCCCGACCGGGGTACAGCTCGCGCGTGCCCTCGGCGTCGAACACCGGCGGCCGGTTGGGATCGTTGAGCAGCCCTTCGACCAAGTCGCTCGCGGGCGCCATGTCCTTGAGGCCCTGCTGGTACTGGATGCCGATCGCGTCGCAGCCGAAGCGGTCGGCGATGCGCAGCGCCGCGACGTACATCCGGCACTGCTCGAGCACCTGCGCGTCGGTGAGCTCGCTCGACTCGTCGCTGCCGGTGAAGAAGGTCATGCCGGCGTCATCGAGCCAGGCGCGCACGGCCAGCGCGTCGGCGTCCGCGACGGTGCGCATCTCCGCGACCAGCGCCGACTGGCTCAGGCGCTCCTTGTAGATGCCGAGCGCATTGAGCAGCTCGTCGTCGATGATGGCGTTGTACATGCCCATGCAGCCCTCGTCGAAGACCCCCAGGATCGCCTTGTCGCGATCCAAGCCGGCGGCGAGGCGGCGCCCGAGCTCGCGCGCAGGGGCATCGAGGGCGTCCGGATCGAGCGGACGCACGTGGCTCAGGTCATGCCGCACGCTGCGGTGCGCGATCCACTCGCGCAGGCCGGCCAGGAACGCCTGATCGTCGAAGCGCTCGCTCCACAGGCGGCTGTAGGGGACCCCGGCCTTGGTCAGCGAGCCGCTCAGGTTCAGCATGCCGACCAGTCCCGGCCACTGTCCGCTCCAGTTCGCGACCAGCAGGATCGGCGCGCGGTGGCTCCGGAGGCCCGCGAGCAGGTGATGCGAGTACTGCCAGACAGCCACCGCCACCACCACCGGCTGATCGCGCGGGATCTGGGCAAACACGTCCATGCCCATCCGCTGGCTGGAGATGAAGCCGTGACCCTGGTCGACGTCGAGTGGGTGGGCACGCCGCAGCTCGACGCCCTCGGTCGCGAACGCCGCAGTGAGGTCGCGCTCCATCGCCGATTGGGCCGGCCAACCGGCGCGGTTGGCAGCGACGCGCAGGTCGCCGCTGGCGACGAGGAGGGCCTGTCGGATCGGACGTTCCATCGCTACATCCCTTCGTGTGCGCGCGCTGAAGCGCACGTCCAGCATACGTCGCGCTCGCCGACCGGCCGCCTAGCGCCTGGCGGCCGGCGACTCCCGCTCGGGCCTTCCTGTGGTACGGACCACACGCACCTTGACACCCTCGGCGGCCCAACGCGATGATCGCTTGGTCAGCGCCATGGCGGAGTCCGAGCCGGTCGGGCTCGCTTCGTCGCGCCGACCGGGAGGGACACCCATGCGCATCCACGGTGTGGTCGCGCCACCACCGACACCGCTCGATCGCGACGGCATCGAGCTCGACCTCGCGGCGATCCCCAGGGTCGTCGAGTACCTCGCGGCGGGCGGCGTCCACGGCGTCTTCGTGAACGGCACCACCGGCGAGGGCTCGCTGCTCACGGTCGACGAGCGTGAGCGCACCGCCGAAGCGTTCGCCGCCGCGGCGAGGGGCCGGCTCGCGATGATCGTCCACGTCGGCGACGCCAGTACCAGCGTTGCGGTACGGCTGGCCAGGCACGCTTCCTCGGTCGGTGCAGACGGCGTTGCCGTGGTCGCCCCGTTCTACTTCGAGCACGACCAGGAAGCCTTGGAGCGCCACGTGCGGGCGGTCGCCGAGGCGACCGCACTGCCGACCTTCCTGTACGACATCCCGGCCCGCACCACCAACAGCTTCGGTCTCGAGCTCACCCGCCGGCTCTACCGGGACGGGATCGTGGTCGGCTCCAAGGACTCGAGCGGTAACCTCCCGCGGATGCTGGACATGCTCGACCTAGGTGGGTTCCAACTCCTGACCGGCGCCGACTACCTGGCGCTCACGACCTTGCAGGCCGGGGCCTCGGGGCTCGTGACCGGTCCGGGCTGCGTCTTCCCCGAGCCGTTCGTGAGGCTGTGGGACAGCTTCGAGAGCGGCGACCTCGCCGAGGCTGCACGCTGGCAGCGTGCGGTGCTGATGACGACGCGGGTGCTCGCCTTCGGCGGCGATCTGCCACTGCTGAAGGCTGCTCTGGGACTCGTGGCCGGCGGCCTCGGCGGCCCCCGCATGCCGCATGCCGAGACGCCGCCGGAGCGGCTCCGAACGGTCGTTGGTCAACTCGCCGACATCGCCGAGAGCTTCGGCCTGCGCGAAGCGAGCGAACGCTTCGCAGGCCACCGTTGACCGTCCACTTCCCGGTCCGCCTTCGTCCGCGCGCGGACCCGAAGGGGGGTGATCGTACCGACCTGCCGTCGCCCTGAACCACCGTTGGCTCCGGCCGCCCCCGGCGGCTGGCTGACCTACTCTCACAGGAGGACTCAACGCATGAAGCGTATGTTGACACTGCTCGCCGCCCTCGCACTCGCCGGTGCCGCCCTGGCGCAGGCCTTCCCCACCCGCCCCATCACCTTCACAGTGCCGTGGTCGCCCGGCGGCGGCACCGACACCGCCTCGCGCACGCTCGCGGCGATGCTCAACGAAGGGCTCGGCGTGACCGTCAACGTCGTCAACCGCACCGGCGGCGGCGGCGTCGTCGGACACCTCGCGCTGGCGCAGGCGCAGGCCAACGGCTACACGATCGGTGCCATCACGGTCGAGATCACCATGCTGCCGCACATCGGCCAGACGGATCTCACCTACGAGGACTACACCCCGCTGGGCCTGATGATCAACAACCCCTCCGCGGTCAGTGTGCGGGCCGACGCGCCCTGGGAGACGCTCGACGAGTTGCTCGAGCACATCCGCGCCAATCCCGGCGAGCTGCAGGCCTCCGGCACCGCCATGGGGGGCATCTGGGATCTCGCGCGCATCGGCATGCTCGACGTTGCGGGGATCGACCCCGACGCCATGCCGTGGGTTCCGAGCCAGGGCGCCGCGCCGGCGTTCCAGGAGCTCTTGGCCGGCGGCGTCGACGTGGTAACGGCCGCGCTGGCCGAGGCCGCGCCGCTGATGCAAGCCGGTGAAGTGCGCGTGCTGGGCGTGATGGCGCCCGAGCGCATCGGCCGCTTCCCCGACGTCCCTACCCTCACCGAGCTCGGGCTGGAATGGAGCATCGGTGGCTGGGCCGGCGTGGCCGCGCCCGCGAACATCCCTGACGAGGTGCGCGCCGTGCTGGCCGAGGCGATCGAGGAAGCGATGGCGTCGCCCGAGTTCGTCGACCCGCTGACGCAGGCCGGTTTCACCCTCCAGCCGATGAACGCCGACGAGTTCTCGACGTTCGTCCAGACACAGCACGAGGTCAACGGCCGCCTGCTGCGGCTTGCCGGCGTGGTCGAGGACTAGCGTGGAGCGGCCCCGGGTGTCCGATGTCGTGTTCGGCGCGGCCTTCGCCCTCGCCGGGATCCTGATCTGGGTCGAGACGCGCGGTTTCCCGACGCTGCGTGACGGACACCCGGGGCCGGCGCTCTTCCCCGGCCTCGTGTCGATCGCCCTCGCCATCTGCGGCGCGGCACTGCTGGTCGGCGGCCTGCGGCAGCCCCGGCGGCTCGCCGCGGAGTACCGCAGCCTCAGCGTGCCGATCGCTCCCTTGTCGAGGGTAGCGCTGGTCGTCGTCTTGGGGCTCCTCTACCCGCTGCTGCACGCCCAGATCGGCTTCGTGCCGACCTCGGCCGCGCTGATCTTCGGCGTTGCCGTCGTCTTGCGCGCCAACCTCCTGGTGGCGGCGGTCACGACCGCGGCGAGCACCGCGATCATCTACTACGCCTTCACCCGAGCGCTCGGAGTGCCGCTGTGACCGAACTCTTCACCTGGCCTGCCCTGGTGGCCCTGGCGGCCGGCGGTCTGTACGGCGCCGTGTTCGGCTCCGTCCCGGGCCTGACCGCGACCCTGGCCGTGGCGCTGTTCATCCCGATCGCTTTCTTCCTCGATCCGATCCTGGCGCTCCCCGCCATCATCTCGATCTCGGCGGTCGCAATCTACGCCGGCGACGTCGGCTCGGTCATCGCCAAGATCCCCGGCACGCCGGCGTCGGCGGCCTACGTCGAGGAGCTGCACGGGCTCTCGCGCCGGCGCGGGCCCGGCTACGGACTCGGTATCAGCGCCATGGGTAGCGCCGTGGGCGGCATCATCGGCACGGCGCTGCTGATCTTCAGCGCCACCAGCCTCGCGGCAGTCGCCAAGAACTTCTCTTCGTTCGAGTATTTCTGGATCGCCGTGCTCGGCCTCACCGCCGGCATCTTCGCCTCGAGCGGCTCGTCGCTCAAGGCGCTCGTATCGCTGCTCATCGGCGTGATGTTCTCGACCGCGGGCATCGATCCCACGCTCGGCTATGCCCGCTTCGACTTCGGCAACCCGAACCTGCTCGGCGGGCTCAACTACATCGTCGCGATGATCGGCCTGTTCGGCTTCAGTGAAGTGCTGCAGAACGTCTTCGCCCGGGGCGAGGTGGCCGGCACCATGCCGGCCGACAAGGGCGCGCCGCTGCGCCAGTTCTTCGTCCGGCCGGTGCTGCTGATGCTGCGCAACAAGCTGCTGGTCGTGCGGTCGTCGCTGATCGGGACCTTCGTCGGCTTCCTGCCCGGCGCCGGGGCCGACATCGGCGCGTGGGTGGCGAGCTCCTTCGAGAAGCTCTCCGGCCGCCGCGGCGACGCCGATACCGAGGAGGAAGACCGCGTGGTGCTCGCGGGTACCAGCAGCAACAACGCAGCGGTCGCGAGCGCCTGGATCCCGGCGCTGTCTCTGGGGTTGCCCGGCGACACGGTTACGGCCATCGTGTTGGGCGTGTTCATGATGAAGGGCATCACGCCGGGGCCGATGCTGTTCGAGCAGCAGGCGACGCTGGTGTGGTCGCTGTTCGGCGCCTTCCTCATCGCCAACCTCGTGCTGCTGCCGCTGTTCGGCTTCCTGACCGCACGGATCGCCACCGTCGTGGTGCGCATCCCACTGAACTTGCTGCTCGGCGTCATCGCCGGACTCTGCGTGGTCGGCGCGTATGCCATCAACAACAACCCGTTCGACGTCTTCGTGATGGTCGCGATGGGCGTGTTCGCGTTCCTGCTGCGCATCGGCGGCTTCCCGCTGGCGCAGGTGGTGCTCGGCATGGTGCTGGGCCCGATCCTCGAGCAGAACTTCATGGTCAGCGCCATCAAGTCGCGCTGGGACCTCATGGCGTTCTTCGACCGGCCGATCGCGATCGGCCTGATGATCGGGACCGTCATCGTCATCGCCATCGGCGTCCGCATCAAGGCCCGCGCCGCGCGCGCCTAACGTCGCGACACGCTCCACGGCTGGCGACGGCGGCGATGCGCGCCGCCGACACGGCCGCGCGGTCGCGTCGGCTAGGTTGGGGGTAGGCAGACACCCCACCGGCTCGCGGTCACGAAGGTGACGAAGGACTCGAGATGGACAACCGGCAGCGCTACCTGGGACTCGCTACGCTCGTCGTGCTCGTCGCGCTCGTCGCCTGCGGCGCGCCGAGCCCGACTACCCATTCTCTCGACGTCGCCATGTTCGGCACCGGCGTGGGCACGGTCACGAGCAACCCGCCAGGCATCGACTGCGGCGAGGAGTGTCGGGCGAGCTTCGCGGCCAGTAGCACGGTGACGCTGATCGCCTCGCCGGCCGACGGCAGCGTCTTCGTCGGCTGGTCTGGGTGTGACAGCGTCGACGGCGAGGTATGCACCGTGGCCATGTCGAGCAATCGCTCGGTCACGGCGCGCTTTTCGCTCGACGAGCCCACCACGTACACTTTGACGGTCTCGAATCTCGGAACCGGCAGCGGCACGGTGAGCAGCATCCCGCCAGGCATCGACTGCGGCGACGACTGCCAGGCGAGCTTCGTAGCCGGTGAGGTGGTCGTGCTCGAGGCGCTGCCCGCGCCGCACAGCTACGTCGCGAGCTGGTCTGGCTGCGCCAGCATCGACGGCAACCTCTGCAGCGTCGCGATGACGACCGAGCGCAGCGTCAGCGTCAGCTTCATGGCCGACGCGCCCCAGACCGGCGCCATTGGCGGAACGCTGATCTTCCCCGGCGTGATCGGTGTGCAGCGCTCGGCGGACGCGCTCGGGCCCGGCCGGACCGAACCCTCGCCGAGCTCGTCTCGAGTGCGGGTCGTGCCGGGAGAGATCGTCGTGCGGTTCGCGCCAGGCGCACCGCAGGTCTTCGGCACCATGCGCGTGGCGAACGTGACGCTGTCGCTGGCGCGGCGCCTCGCCGCTGCAGGGCTGGAGCTGTACCGCGCCGCGGGACTGTCCGAGGAGGAGACCCTCGCGCTCGTTGCGGCGCTGCGCGCGCGGAGCGACGTGCTCGACGCCTTCCCGAACTGGGTGCTGAGCCCGCTCGCGACGCCCGATGACGAGTTCTTCGAGCTCCAGTGGCACTACGGGGCCATCGACCTGCCCGCCGCGTGGGACATCGAGGACGGAACGAGCCGCAGCGTGGTCGTCGCAGTCGTCGACACCGGCAGCTCGCGGCACCCGGACCTGCAGGCCAACCTGCTGCCCGGCTACGACTTCGTGGACGACGATGCCGACGCGACCGATCTCGGTGGGCTCACCAACTACCACGGCACCCACGTCGCCGGCACGGTGGCCGCCGTGACCAACAACGCGATCGGCGTCGCCGGCGTGAACTGGGGCGCGAGAGTGGTACCGGTCCGGGTCATCGGAGCGACCGGTCACGGCACCATGGTCGACGTCATCGACGGGATCATCTGGGGCGCCGGCAACCCTGCGGCCGAACCCGGACTGCCACCGAACCCGCATCCGGCTCAGGTCGTCAACATCAGCGTCGGCGGCAACATCGGCGAGGCCTGCCCCCTGACGCTCGACTTCACCTTCGGCCAGCTCATCGACAGCGGTGTGGTGCTGGTCGCGGCGGCCGGCAACGACGGCGGCGACGCCCGGCACGTCTTCCCCGCGAACTGCGAGAACGTGATCGCGGTGGGCGCCACCGGACCGACGAACCGGCGCGCGCCCTACTCCAACTACGGCGCCGTGATCGACCTCATGGCGCCAGGCGGCGACACCTCCAAGAGCATCGACATCGGCGGCGAGCGGATCTTCGCCGGAGTGCTCAGCACCACGACGACCGATTCCACCGATCGATACGGCTACGGCACCTTCCAGGGAACCTCGATGGCGGCGCCGCACGTGTCCGGCGTGGCGTCCCTGATGCTCGCCGCCGATCCCGAGCTGACCGTCGACGAGGTCCGGACGCGGCTCGCGGCCAGCGCCCGGCCGCTCGACGCTGCCGCTTGCGAGCGTCCGTCCGGCGCGGACTGCGGGGCGGGCCTGATCGACGCCGCAGCCGCCCTGAGCGTCGACCCAGTCGATCCGACGCCGCCGCCGGTCGAGCCGCCGCCGCCAGTGGAGCCGCCTCCGGAACCGATCGAGGTCCCCACCTACGTCGTCGCCTTCTACTGCGTAGCCCGCGGCACCGACCCCTGCTTCGAGTTCGACTTCGAGCGGACTGGCGAGCTGGTGGTGCCGACGAACTCCAACGAGGTGCCCTACACCGTCACCGGGCTCGAGCCCGGTACCTACCTGGTGGCTGCCTGGCAGGACCTCGACCAAGACCTGGTGGTCGACCCGGGCGAGCCGTTCGGCCAGCACCCCGAGCTGATCGACATCGCGCCGGGCGAGTTCCGGACCGGCGTCGAGATCCACATGGAGCCGTTCACCATCTCAGGCGTAGGCGAGCCTGCGCTGCACGAGTCGTTGCAGCAGTTCCTGTCGCAGCCGTAGCCCTGGCGCGTCCGGCCCGTACCCGGGCGGCAGGGCGGTGAGGGCCGGGCCTGGCCGGCGCGGCAGTGATCCTGGCGGGCCCGTGTTCCCCGCGACCCGGTACGATGCACCCATGCAACGGTACGGATCCTGGCTCGCTCTCACGGTCGTGATGGCGCTCCTGACGGCGTGCGCTCCCGTGGTGACGGCCCCGGTACGTGGCCTGGAGCACTGCCCAGCGCCCGACGCCAGCATCGAGTTCGCCGACGGCGGGCTCGCCGCCGCGATCCAGACAGCACTCGACCTGGACGCTCCCACCGTCAGCTGTCGCGAGCTCGCCCGGCTGCGGCGCCTCAACGCCAACGGGCTGGGCATCAGCGACCTGAGCGGTCTCGAATACGCCGTCAACCTCACGCGCCTGGACCTGCGCGCGAGCGAGGCCACAGACCTCTCGCCGATCGGCGCTCTCCCCCGCCTCGCCCGCCTCGACCTCCTCGGCGGCAGCGTCAGCGACCTGACGCCGCTCACTGGGCTGGGCGCGCTGACGAGGCTGGAGCTGCGCCGGACCGCCGTGTCAGACATCTCGCCGCTGGCGTCCATGAGCCGCCTACAGTATCTCGACCTGCGCAACCTCGACCTCGAGGACATCGCGCCGCTCGCGCGCCTCGAAGCCATCGAGACGCTGCTGCTCGAAGGCAACCGCATCTCGTCGCTCGAGGCCCTCGCCGGTCTGGAGCGACTCGAGTCCCTCAACCTATCGGGCAATGTCGTGTCCGACGCCGGGCCGTTGCGGCAGCTCGTGGCGCTGCGCAGCCTGAACCTGCGTGGGAACGAGCTCGACGACCTGACCTTCGCGTTCTTGCTGCCTCGCCTCGAAAGCCTCGACCTGCGCTCGAACCAGATCAGCGACGTCGCTGCGCTGGTCGGGCTCGAGACGCTCCGTACGCTGCTGCTCGGACGCAACCAGATCGACGACGTCAGAGCGCTCGAAGGGCTGGTCCGGCTCGAGCGCCTCGATCTCGAGCGCAACCTGGTCGCCTCGATCGAGCCTCTGCGCCCACTCACCGCGCTCGTGAACCTGAACCTCAGCCGTAACCAGGTCACCGACCTCACGCCGCTCGCACACCTCACCGAGCTC
>SKMG01000203.1 GCA_007121175.1 Trueperaceae bacterium
ATCTACTGGGGCGATCTCCACAGCCACTGCGCCATCTCCTACGGCACCGGCAGCCTCGAACGGGCGCTGCGCGCGGCTGCGGGCCACCTCGACTTCGCGGCGATCACCGGCCACGCCAACTGGCCCGACATGCCGCGCGACCGGCCGCGCTATGGCGCGATCATCGACTACCACCGCGATGGCTTCGAGCGACTCGCCGAGCGTTGGGCCGAGGTCCAGGCGCACATCGAGCGCCACCACCGCCCCGGACGCTTCATCCCCATCCTGAGCACCGAATGGCACTCGATCGCGGTGGGCGACCACAACGTCTACTACCCCCAGAGCCAGGGCCCCATCGCAGGGGGCGACGACGTCGCCGCGCTCACCGCATCGGCGCCGCCCGGCGCGATCATCGTCCCGCACCACCTCGGCTACGGCCCCGGAGCGCGCGGCATCGATTGGGACGCTTTCGACGGAGAGCGGTCGCCGGTGGTCGAGATCGTCTCGACGCACGGTGCCTCCGACCACGGTGCCGGCGCGATGCCGAGCTTCCACACCATGGGACCCTTCCACGCCGCCGGCAGCGTCGAGGAAGGGCTCGCGCGAGGGCACCGCTTCGGCGTCGTGGGCGGCAGCGACCACCACGCCGGCTACCCCGGTCACCACGGCGGCGGCCGCACCGCTGTGGTGGCCGAGGCGCTGACGCGCGAGGCGATCTTCGACGCGCTGCGCGCCCGGCGCTGCTACGCGGCCACCGGCGACGCCATCGAGCTCACCTTCGACATCGACGGCACACCCATGGGCGGCGAGGCGACCGCGACCGGCGAGCGCCGGATCACCGTCACCGCGCGGGGCGCAGACGCCATCCTCTCGCTCGAGATCCTCCGCAACGGACGCCCCATCGCCGCGACGCGCAGCGACGCACATGCCCCCGATCTGAGCACCCTGCGACGCTGGAAGGTGCGTCTCGAATGGGGCTGGGGCGAGAAGGACGCACGCGTCTCCTGGCGGGGCGAGGCCCGGGTCCGCGGTGGCCGACTCGTCGGCGTCGACCCGGTGTTCCGCGGTGAAGAGGTCATTGACCCGCGCGACGAGCACCGCGGCGACGAGGGCGACGAGCCCGCCCACGCCCTCCTCGGCCAGGATGACGAGCGCGTCGGCTGGCGCTCAGTGACCCACGGCAACCCGCACCCACGCGTGCCCAGTACCGCCGGAATCGTCCTGGAGATCGAAGGCGACGCCCGGACGAGCATCGACGTCGAGCTCGATGAGTTGCGCGTCTGCCACGCCATCGGTGCGCTCGCACGTGGCTCGATCGCGCACCGCCTCCGCGGCTGGTTGTCCGAAGCGTTGCTGCTGCACCGCGCCGTACCGGACGCCTGCTTCACGGCCGCGCTCGACGTCCGCGACGCCGGCGAGCGCGAGGTCGATGTGTACCGAGTACGCGTCCTCCAGGTCAACGGCGAGCGCGCGTGGAGCAGCCCCATATGGGTGGTGCGTCGCTGAAGCGCTGGGCGGCCGCCCTGAGAATGCTGCGTGCTCGAGGCCGACGTCCTCACCAACGAGTACGATGCCCTGAGCGCGCGACGAGCACCGCCGCGACTCCCTGAGTCGAGGGCTCCACCGGATGAGCAAGAAGCGCAAGGCATCGAGCGTGAACGACCTGCGTCCCGTCGAGCAGACCATGGTGCTAGAGACGCTCGCAGCACGGAACGACGCTGTCGGTGAGGCGGTGCGGGAAGAGATCGAACGCCTCCTCGCCGCCGTCGACCCGGAGAGCATTGCCGGCGAGGTCCAGGTCGATCTGGAGCTCATCGACACCGACACGATCGAGGACCGATCAGGGACCGACCGCTACGGCTACACGGCGCCCGACGAGGCGGCCTGGGAGGTGCTGGAGGAAGCCCTCGCATCGTACCTGGAGCGCATGAAGTGGTACCACAGTGCGGGCCGCGATGGGGCCTGCGACGCCTACGCGTTCGGCGTGCTCCGGGGCCTCTTCGTTTTCCATCACGAGAGCGAAGCCGAGTGGACGGAACTCGCGCCTGACGACGTACGCGAGATGTTCGGCTCGGTGCTCCGCGAGTGGCGGCGGCTCCGGAAGGGCACCGCAGAGCTCGATGCGATGCGGGACCAACTCGCCACCTGGTGCCCTGGCTGGGAGCGCGACGTCACCTGAATGCACGTGTCTGCCGAGGAGCTGCGCTGGCAGCTCGTGCCACCGGCGGCCGGCCGCGCCGTGGGATGCCCGGAGCCCGCGGCTGCAACCCGCCATTCCAAGGCTCGAACCGCCTCCTCAGTCACCGCGCATCGAAGCTGCGGAAGACTGTTAGGGCAATGCGCCGACTCCATCGAAATGGCCAATGTAGCTATAATGGCTCTTTGGAGGACGGCATGGCCAAGCAGATCACCATCGCAGAGGCCCGCGATCAGCTGTCGGCGCACGTCCGCAGCGCCGAACACGGCACCCCCGTCGTGATCACACGGCGCGGTCGCCCGGTCGCGGCCATCGTCGCGGCAGACGACTTCGAGCGACTCGAACGCCTCCGAGCGGCGGGGCCGCAGGCCGGCCTCGCCGGCTTGGCGGGCGGCTGGGAAGGCACCGAGGAACTCGTCGACGAGCTCGATGCGCGGCGCCGCGGCCCAACGCGCCGGCCCACCGAGCCGGGCTGAGCATGGCCTTCCTGTTCGATACGGACGCCATCAGCGAAGTCCTGAAACCTCGACCCGACGCCGCCTACCTCGCCTGGCTCGCCACCGTCGCGCGTGACGATCAGTTCACGAGCGCCATCACCATCGGCGAGCTGTATTACGGGGCGTACCGGACGCCGGCGCGAGAGCGGCACCTCGAGATGATCGCGAAGCGGGTGCTGCCAGCTGTGACCGTGTTGCCGTTCGACACCGACGTGGCACACGACTACGGTCGCCTCGCCACTGCGCTCGAACGGGCTGGACTGAGCTTGGCCGACGCAGATCTCCAGATCGCCGCAACTGCCTTACGTCACGACCTCGTGCTCGTGACCGGCAACCTGCGACACTTCATGCGCATCCCCGAACTGAGGGTGCGCGCGCTGCGCTCGGGCGAATGATCGTTGCCACTGACGCTCGGCGCCACGGCGCCGGCTCGACGGCAGACGCCTTCACGGCATGCCACGACCGAGGTCGAGCGCCGCGGCGATACCCCGTTCGACGTCGCGGAGCAGCTCGGCCGGAAGGACGCCAAGCGATTCGACGAGCTTTGCGCGGTCGAGCGTCGTGATCTGGTGGCACAAGGCGACGCTCTTGGAGGGCAACTGGGCAGCGCGGACCGGAATGGCAACGGCCGAAGGGCCAGCGCGTTGCTGCCGCTCGGAGGTCGTGAGCGGCACGACGACGACGCTTCGCCAACCCGCCACGGCGTTGAACGCGTCGCTCGACACGACGACGACGGGCCGACGACCCCGCTGCTCGCCGCCGGAGCGCGGCGCGAGATCCGCCCACCACAATTCGCCTCGCTTCACGACGTCGCGTCCAGGCACTCCCGGGAGGCGGCCTCCTCGAGCTCCTCGTCGAGGTCGGCGCCCGACCCCACCATCGCCTCGGCGTAGGCTCGGATCGCCTCGTGCTCGGCATGGCGCTCTTGCTCTGCCGTCCATGCCTCGATCGCTCTACGTGCCACGGTCGTCACCGGCGCTCGGATGCGTTGCGCCTGCGCCGCCAAACGCTCATGCAGCGCGGCGTCGAGCGGAACATGAAGATTCTTCTTGGTGCCTCGTGCCACGCGTTCCCCTCCGATCACTTGCGTGTTGAGCATAGCATGCTACGTGCCACGAGATCGTGGCCTCC
>SKMG01000427.1 GCA_007121175.1 Trueperaceae bacterium
ATCGACGAGGCCGTCGCAGCCTGCACCCGCGTGACGAAGACGCACTCGAGCACCTTCTTCCTCGGCTCACGTCTGTTCACGGGCGAGAGGCGCCGCGCGGTGACGATCATCTACGCGGTCTGCCGCGCGGGCGACGACGCCGTCGACGAGGCGGCCGACCCGGCAGCCGGCCGGGAGCGGCTGGCTCACTGGTGGGCCGGCATCGAGCGGGCGTACGCCGCTCGCCCCCGGAGCGATCGGCCGACCGAAGTGGGTCTGGCCTGGGTGCTGGAGCGCTTCGCGGTCCCGTACGACGCCTTCCTGGAGCTGCGGCTCGGACTCGAGAGCGATCTGAGCGTCCCCGACTTCGAGACGAGCGCGGAGCTGATGCTGTACTGCCGGCGGGTGGCGGGCGTCGTCGGCTGGCTCGTGGCCCCGATCGCCGGTTACCGCGGCGGCCAGGCCACGCTCGACCGGGCGCTGGCCCTGGGGCAGGCGATGCAGCTCACCAACATCCTGCGTGACGTCGGCGAGGATCTCGCCCGAGGCCGCTGCTACCTGCCGGCCGAGCTGCGCCGCCGGCACGGGGTCGAGCTCGACGCCCTCCGGCGGGGCGTGATCACGCCTGGCTACGTCGCCCTGGTCGAGGAGCTCGCGGAGCTCGCCCATGCGCTGTACCGTGAGGGCTGGCGCGGCATCCCGCAACTCCGGGGCACGGCCGCCAGCGCGGTCGCGGTGGCGGCGCTCAACTACGAGGCGATCTTGCGCAAGCTGCGCCAGAACCGCTACGACAACCTCACCCGCCGCGCCCACCTCCGGCCGCTCGAGCGCCTTGCGCTGATCCCGCGCGCGATGGTGGTGCTGGCAAGCGGCGGACAGTCGTGATGGTGGCCGCACGGTCGCCTTCGAGAGGACGGCGTGCCTGACTACGACGTGATCACCATCGGGGCAGGGCACAACGCCCTGGTCACCAGCGCATACCTGGCTCAGGCGGGTTACCGCGTGGCCGTCTTCGAGCGGCGCGACGTCATAGGGGGCGCGGTCAGTACCGTCGAGATGGTGCCCGGTTACCGCTTCGACCTCGGCGGTTCGGCGCACATCCTGATCCGCAACACGCCGGTGGTCGAAGAGCTCGGTCTGGATCGCTTCGGCCTCGAGTACCTCGAGTGTGACCCGCTGTTCTTCGCGCCCTACCCAGACGGTGATCATCTGTTCATCCACCGCTCGGAGGAGCGGACCGTCGCCGAGCTCGACGAGAAATTCCCCGGCGAGGGCGCCGCCTACGCGCGGTTCCTGGCCGAGTGGCGACCGTTTGCGCGCCTGGTCCGCGACCTGTTCCTCGCGTCGCCCGACCCGCTCACGCTGGGCCGTGCGGCGCTGTTCTCGAAGGCGGTGGACGATTGGCGCCGCGCGCTGCCGCGGATCCTATCTCCGTACGGTGAGCTGGTCGACGAGTACTTTCGCGAGGAGAAGGTGAAGACCCCGCTGGTGTGGATGGCCGCCCAGTCGGGTCCGCCGCCTTCCGAGGCGATGACCGCGCCGTTCCTGCTGTGGCACCCGCTCTACCACGAAAGCGGTGTCGCACGGCCCCGCGGTGGCTCAGGCATGCTGACCCAGGCGCTCGCGAGTCACATCCGGGCGCACGGCGGCGAGGTGCACCTGCGCGCGGCGGTCGACGAGGTCGTCGTCGAATCCGGCCGCGCGGTCGGGGTGCGCGTCGCTGGCCAGGCCTACACCGCGCGTGCCGTGGTCAGCGGAGCGCACGTGCTGGAGACCTTCGGGCGGTTGGTGAAGGAGCCTCATCGGCCCGATGCGGCGCGGCGGGTGCGCACGGGCAACGGTTTCGGCGCCATCGTGCGTCTGGCGCTCGACAAGCCGCTGCGCTACGCGGCCTTTCCCGAGCGTGAGGCGCGCGTCGCGCTGCAGCTGCTCGCGCGCGATCGGGCCCAGGTGTCCGCAGCCTACGGCGACTTCTTAGCGGGCCGGCCGGCTCGCGACCCGCCGATCGTCGCGATGTCGTTCTCGGCGGTCGACGACACGCTGGCCCCGCCGGGCGGGGAGGTGCTGTGGCTCTGGGCCCAGTACTTCCCGTACGCACTCTCAGGTTCTCGCCATTGGGACGAGCTCGGTCCGGAGGTGGCCGAGTCGATCCTGGACGCCTTCGAGGTCTACGCCCCCGGCACCAAGGCCACGGTGGTGGGCTCGCTCTTCCAGCACCCACTCTGGCTCGAGCGCGAGCTCGGCCTCTTCCGTGGCAACGTGATGCACCTCGAGATGAGCCTCGATCAGATGTTCGCCCTGCGTCCCTTCCTGGGCGCGGCTGGTTACCGGTCGCCCGTGCGGGGCCTGTACCTCACCGGCGCCAGCACCCACCCGGGGGGCGGGATCATGGGCGCTTCGGGACGCAACGCCGCGCGGACGGTGCTGCGAGACCTCTCGGCGCGGTCGCTCTTCACGCTGCCGCTGCGGCGCGAGGCGCGATGAGCGTCGCTGCGCATGCTGGCCGCCGCCCGGCGGTGGTGCCGGCCTGGGCCTGGGCCCTGCCGCCCCTCGTCGCGCTCTTCAGTGCCCTCGCCTGGGCGCCGGAGATGACCTACGGCCAGTTCCACCTGGGCTTCACGCTGCCCTGGCTGGTGCTGCTGTCCTTCGCCGCGTATCGCGCCCCGCGCGTCGGTCGCAAGGTGGCCGGCGACATGGGGCGCGGCGACACCTTCGCCTACCTGGCACTGGCGGCGCACGGCGTGATCGCCTTCATCTACACCACGCCCTGGGACAACTACCTGGTGTACCGGGAGGTGTGGGGCTATCCGCCCGGGCGGGTGCTGGCCACCATCGGCTACGTCCCGCTCGAGGAGTACGCCTTCTTCCTGATCCAGACGCTCGGCACGGGCCTGTTCCTGTTCGCCGTGGCCCGAGCCATGCCGCGGCAGGATCACGGTGACCCGGGCCGCGCGGGCTGGCGGGCGCGGGCACTCGGTGCGGCGCTGCTGCTCGGTGCGTCGGGGGCTGGAGTCCTGGCCCTGACGACCGAGCCCGGCACCTACCTGGGCCTGATCGTGATCTGGGCATTCCCGGTGATCGCGCTGCAGTGGGCCTTCGGCGGCGATCTGATCATGCGGCGCTGGCGCCTGGTGGCCATCGCCGTCACCCTGCCGACCCTCTACCTCTGGCTCGCGGACCGGCTGGCGATCGGTTGGTCGATCTGGTGGATCAGCCCGGAGTACACCATCGGCGTTCGGCCGCTGGGGCTGCCCGTCGAGGAGGCCCTGTTCTTCCTCGTGACCAACGTCCTGGTCGTCTTCGGGCTGGTCCTGGTGCTGCACCCGGTGTCGCTGGGACGCCTCCAGGCGCTGGTGCAGGCCGTGCGGCGGGCGCCCTGGCGTCCGCTGCTGGTGCTCTGGGCGCTGGCGATGATCCCGACGCCGCTCGCGCCCGAGTACTTCGCGCTCTTCGCCTACCTGTCGACGGGCTTCCTGGCGCTCGCCGTCCTGGTCTACGCCCATCAGCGCTACGGCCGCGTGTCGCTGGCGCTGTTCGGCGTCGCGTTCAGCTTCGGCGTGCTGATCGAGTGGGTCGGCGCGGCGACCGGCGTGCCGTTCGGCCACTACGCCTATACCGCCCCGGGGCCGGCGATCCTGGGCGTACCGCTGCTGGTGCCGCTCGGCTGGTGGGCGTTCGCGATGATCGGCATCGCCGTTGCGCCGCGCCGGCGCGCGCTGCTGCTGGCGCCGCTCGCGATGATCGCGTACGACTTGGGCCTCGACCCGCTGATGGTCCAGCAGGGCTTCTGGAGCTTCGCCGCCGACGCGCCCTACTACGGCGTGCCGCTGTCGAACTTCATCGGCTGGGGCCTCGCCGGTGCGGCGTTGGTGGCCGTGCTGCTGCGCCTCGAACCCCGGCTCGACCTCGATGCGTCGTGGGACCTGCGCGCGGTGTACCTCGGGCAAGCGTTCCTGATGGGGTTCGGCCTACTGGTGTTCGGACTGCCGGCGGCGGCGCTGGCAACGACGGTCGCCATGGTCGCGCTCGCCGCGAGCTGGCGCCGGCCGCCGTCACCGACCCACTCGGCGCGATGACGCGAGCGCGTCCCTACGGCTGGTCGTGGTGGCGCGAGCGAGCGTTGTCGCGCATCCACGCCGCCATCGCCTGGTACCTGCCCTTGGCCGCTGCGCGCTCGCTGCGACTCGACCTCGCCGGCGTCTGGGGCCTGGAGGAGGGCGAGACGCCCTCGAACGGCGCGGTGGTGGTGGCGAACCACAACAGTTGGTGGGACGGCTACCTCGCCTGGCTGATCGCGCGCCGGCACGACCGGGCGTTGCGGGTGCTGGTCGATCAGCAGACGTTGCGCCGCTACCCCTTCTTCGGTCGCCTCGGGGCGGTGCCGAGTACGGCGCTGCGATCGACGATTCGGAGCGTGACCGAGGGCGCGTGGCTGTTCGTCTTCCCGGAGGGGCGGACGATGCCTGCCGGGCCGCTGCACCGGTTCGAGGCCGGCGCGGCCACCATCTCCCGCCTGGCGCGCGCCCCGGTGCTGCCGATGGCGTGGCGGGTCGTGATGCGCGGCGCGCAGTACCCCGAGGTGTACGTGCGCCGCGGACGCCCCCTCGCGTGCGGCGCCTCGGCCTCCGAGCAGCACGCTGCGGTGGCCGAACTGCTCGGGCGCATCGACCACGACCTCGTCGCGGCGACCGATCCCGAGGCGCCGCTGCCGGGATACGAGCTGTGGAACCCGGGCCGTAGCTCCGGCCACGAGCGGGTCGGTCGCTGGCGGCGCTGGTGGGGGGCGCCATGAGCGAAGCGCTGCTGACGCTGGCGTGGTGGCTGGCCGCTGCCATGCTCGCGCTCGGCTGGTCCGTGGCGCTCCTGAACGCGCTCAGCTTCCCGAGCCTGGCGCGCGCCGGCCGGGGACGACGGCTGAGGCGGCCGTCGGTGTCGCTGCTGGTGCCCGCGCGCGACGAGCGCGACACCCTGCCACAGACGCTGCCGGGCTTCTTGTCTCAGGGTGCTGACGAGCTGCTGGTCCTCGACGACGGTTCGAGCGACGGCACCGGTGCCTACCTCCGGGCCGCCGCCTCGGCGCAGAGCACGGCGCCTGCTGGCACTGCGCCGCTGTTGCGCGTGCTCGACGGCGCCGCCCTGCCGGTTGGCTGGTCGGGGAAGAACTGGGCCTGCCACCAGCTCGCCGAAGCCGCGCGCGGGGAGTTGCTGGTGTTCACCGATGCCGACGTGCGTTGGGAGCCCGGGGCGCTCGACGCCGTGCGCTCGGCGCTCGCCGAGCACGACGGCGACCTGCTGACCTGCTGGCCGCGGCAGCGCTGCCACGGTCTGGGTGAGCGTCTGCTGGTGCCGCTGGTCGACATGCTGCTGCTCTGCACGCTGCCCGCTCCGCTGGCGCGGCGTCCCTGGCCTCCCAGCGCGACCGGCGCGAACGGTCAGCTGATGGCCTGGACGCGCTCGGCCTACGAGCGGTTCGGCGGGCATGCGGCGGTGCGCGCCGAGGTGCTCGAGGACGTTCGCCTGGCGCAGCGCGTCAAGCGCCACGGGGGTCGCGTGGTGTTGACCCTGGGGCGCGAGCTGGTCTCGACGCGCATGTACCGCGGCTACCGCGCGGCGGTTCGCGGCTTCGCCAAGAACGTGCTCGCCGCTGCCGGATCGGCGCCGGCGCTGGTGGGGGTCTGGCTGCTCAACGTACTGACGTACAGCCTGGCGTGGCCGTTCGCGCTCTTCGACGCGCGCTGGTGGCCGATCGTGGTCGCCGGCGTAGGCCTGCGAGCGCTCACCAATGCCACCGCCGGGCGTGGGGTCGCCGAGGCGCTGCTGCAACCGCTGAGCCCGCTCGCGCTCGCGCCGGTGGTCGCTCTGGCGCTGCGTTGGCGCGGCGGCTACGTCTGGCGTGGCAGGCGCTACGCGTGAGCGCTCGTGATCGGTCGCGGAGCCCGGCGCGAGCCGCTGCCGCCGGCCACGGTCGGCGCGTCACAGTCGTCGGCGGCGGCTTCGCCGGCTTGGCTGCGGCCTTGACGCTGGCGTCGCAAGGAGCCCGCGTCACGCTGGTCGAGCGCGAGCCGCGCCTGGGCGGGAAGGCGGACGAGTGGCGCGACCGGGGCTACCGCTTCGACACCGGCCCGAGCGTGCTCACGCTGCCGGAGGTCGTGCGCGACACCTTCGCACGCTGCGGCCTGGAGTGCCCGCTGGAGTTCCGGCCCGCGTCCCCGCTGTGTCGCTACCTCTATCCGGATGGCCGTGCCTGGGACGTCTACCGGGAGCTCGAGCCGACGCTGGCAGGGCTCGACCGGAGCGAGGCAGACGCCTACCGCCGGACGCTCGACAAGGCCCGGGAGCTCTACGAGGCGGCGGCCCCGGTGTTCGTCCACGGTCCCGCACCCGGTCCCTGGCGGCTGGCCGCCTACGGGCTGCGTCACGGCTTGCGCGCGGCTCCGGGCCGCTCGCTGCCGGACCTGCTGCGCGCGCTCGGTGCTGCGGGGCCGCTGCTGGGGCCGTTCTTCCTGCGCTTCGCGACCTACGTCGGCGCCGACCCTCGGCGGGCGCCGGCGGTGCTGCACAACGTGGCCTGGGCTGAACTCGGCCTGGGAGTGCATCACCTCGAGGGCGGCACCTACGCGTTGGTGCGCTCGCTCAGGGCGGCGCTGGAGACGCTCGGGGTGGAGCTGCGGTGCGGCGAGGCGGTGGAGCGGCTCGTGACGCGCTCGGGGGTGGTGCGCGAGGTGGTCACCTCGCGCGGGTCGCTGGCGTGCGACGCGGTGGTCGCCGCCGTCGACCGGGACCTGGTGCTGGCTTGGCTCGGTCGCGCTCGGCGTGAGCGTGAACCGAGCCTGTCCGGGCTGGTGCTGCTCGCCGGCCTCGGGCAGCGCGACGAGCGGCTCGCCCGGCACACGATCGTGTTCCCCGAGCGGTACGGCGCCGAGTTCGACGCGATCGCCTCGGGACGGTTCCCGAGCGATCCGACGCTCTACCTCCACATCAGCGCCCGCGACGACCCGGCCGACGCCCCCCCGGGCGGCGAGAACCGCTTCGTGATGGCCAACGCGCCCGCGCTCCCGCTCGGCAGCGCCGATCCTGAGGCGGTCGAGGCGCTCGAAGCTGCCGGACGCGAGGCCCTGCTCGCCACCCTCGCCCGGCGCGGCCTCGGTTGGCCGCGCGAGTCGCTGCTCACCAGCCGCTGGCTGGGGCCGGCGGCGTTCGCCGCCTACGGGTACCGCGGCCGCCTCTACGGCCATGCACCGCACGGCCTGCTCGGCGCGCTGCGTCCCCGGCCGCGGCTGGGCGCGGCCTCGAACCTGGTGCTGGCCGGAGGGACGGTCCACCCCGGCGGCGGCGTGCCGCTGGCGCTGCTGTCGGGCCGCTACGCCGCCGCGACGCTGATCGCAAGCTGGTGAGTCGAGGCGCGGTCGAGCGGCCGCCGAGGACTGTCGACCCGCGGCGGCGGATGTCGGCGCGGGGCTAGACTGCCGTATGAAGCTCTACACCAAGACCGGTGACGACGGGACCACCGGCCTGTACGGCGGCGACCGTACGCGCAAGGACGCCATCCGCGTCGAGGCCTACGGGACCGTCGACGAAGCCAACGCCGCACTCGGCGTGTCTCGCCTCTACCTCGACGACGTGGAGCTCGACAAGCTCGTGGCCGGCCTGCAACACGCGCTGTTCGACGTCGGCGCCGATCTCGCCACCCCGGGGAACGCCAGCCAACGGCGGACGCTGGCACTGCTCGAGGACTCGGACGTCGCCTTCCTCGAGACCGCCATCGACCGGCACGACGCCGAGCTCGAGCCGTTGCGTCACTTCATCGTGCCGGGGGGCCACGCCGGCAGCGCCGCACTCCACCAGGCACGCGCGGTCGTGCGACGTGCCGAGCGGGCGGTCGTCCGGCTCGCGTTTGAGACGGACGACGTGAACCCGGTGGTGCTGCGCTACCTCAATCGGCTCTCCGACTTGCTGTTCGTGCTGGCGCGGCTCGTGAACGCGCGCCACGGCGTCAGCGAGTCGCGCCTGCTGGTGCAGCGCAGGCACCGTATCCGCTGAGACCGCGCGCCCTCGACGCCCCGCACCGACGGTGCCTAGGCGCGCACCATTACCTCGTGCCGCGCGTCGCGCTCATCGAGCCAGGTCTGCAGGTCGGGCGCTCCCACGGCATCGAGCCAGCGCACCAGGCCGCGAGCGAGCTTCCGGGCCATGAAGGGGCCTTCGTAGATCCAGCCGGTGTAGACGTGCACCAGGCTGGCGCCGGCCTCGAGCCGCTCGATGACGTCGGCTGCGCTCTCGATTCCGCCCGAGGCGACCAGCGGCAGGCGCGTGCGCTGCCGCAACGAACGCAGCACCGCCAGCGCTCGCGGCGCCAGCGGCGGACCCGAGAGGCCGCCGGCTTCGCCCGGGTCGACGCGCAGCGTGTCGCGAGCCACGGTCGTGTTGGTGGCGATCAGGCCGTCGAGGGCGGCGGCCTCGGCAGCCGCCGTGACGACGTCGAGCGCGCTCTCGTCGAGGTCGGGGGAGACCTTCAGCAGCATCGGCTTGGGCCCGAGCTCTGAGCGAAGCTCGCCGATCCGGCCCAGCAGAGGTTCGAGGTACGCCTGCTCCTGCAGCGTGCGCAGCCCGGGCGTGTTGGGCGAGCTCACGTTGAGCACCAGGTAGTCGGCCACCGGCCACACCGCTCGCAGCGCCTGCTCGTAGTCGAGCACGGCGTCGTGCAGCTCGGCGTCGCGGCTCTTGCCGACGTTGATGCCGAGCGGAGCGTCGGGCCACCAAGGCCGCGCCCTGGCCGTGCGCAGGCGACCGGCGATCGCGCTCGCCCCGAGGTTGTTGAAGCCCATCCGGTTGATCAGCGCGCGTTCGGCGACGAGCCGGTACAGCCGGGGGCGCGGGTTGCCCGGTTGGGCTCTCGCGGTGACGGTGCCTAGGTCTGCGGTGCCGAAGCCGAGGGCCGGCCAGGCCGCGGCGGCGTCGGCGTTCTTGTCGAAGCCGGCGGCGAGGCCGATCGGGTTGGCGAACTCGAGACCGAAGCGGCGCACCCGCAGCCGTGGTTCGACCGGCATGAACACGGTCCTGATGAGCCGCAGCGCTGCTGGATGGCGGTCGCTGAACGCCAGCGCGCGCATGACCAGCTCATGGACCTGCTCAGGCTCGAGGCGGAACATCAGGCCCCGCACCAGGGCGTACGACACGCTCGATCAGCGCCGCGCCGGCTGGCTGGGCCGGATCTCGATCTTCGATGGCAGCGCCCGGGCGTCGAGGCGCGCGAGGTACAGCACCGTCTCGGCGATGTCGTCCGGCTGCAGCTTCCAGGCGTCCTCGGGAGCCGGCTCACGGCCGCTGAAGTGGGTCGCGACCGAGCCGGGCATGATCGTCGACACGCGCACGCCGCGCTCGCGGAGGTCGAGCATCACCGCCTGGGTGAAGCCGAGCAGGCCGAACTTCGAGGCGTTGTAGGCGCTGCCGCCGGCGAAGAAGTTCGCGCCCGCCAGCGAGCCGATCGTGACGAGCAGCCCGGCGCTGTCTTCCAGCGCGCCTACGGTCGCCTTGACGGTGTTGAACACGCCCGTGAGGTTGGTGTCGATGACCGCGTGCCAGTCCTCGGGATCGAGGTCGACGACCGAGCCGAAGGCGCCGATACCGGCGTTGGCGACCACCAGGTCGATCCCGCCGAATCGTGAGATGGTGGCCTCGACGGCGGCCTGCAAGCTCGCAGGATCGCGCACGTCGGCGATCGACCCGAGCGCGGCGGGCTCGGAGGCGTCCGCTCGCCGCGATGCGGCAGCGTCGAGCGCGGCCAGCGTCGCCGCCAGGGCCTCCTCGTCGCGCCCGGTGAGGCTCACGCGCATGCCGGCGGCGACCAGCGCCTCCGACACGCCGCGCCCGATACCTCTGCTGCCACCGGTGACGAATGCCGTCTTGCCGCTGAGATCTCGCATGGGACGAGGCTACCACGCTCGATCACGCCCCCCCGGCGCCCCTCGCGGTATCGTGCCGACGCTGATGCGCCGCCTGACCCTCATCCGCCACGGCCTCACCGACTGGAACCGGTGCGGTCGCTTTCAGGGGCGCAGCGATGTCCCGCTCACCGAAGCGGGCCGCGAGCAGGCGCGGAGGCTGCACGGGCGCGCGCCGGAGCTCGGCCACGTCGACGCCCTCGTCAGCAGCCCCTCGCTGCGCGCGTCGCAGACGGCCGAGTTGGCGTTCCCGGACTACCCCCTGGAGCGAGACGAGCGCCTGCGCGAGATCGACTTCGGCGTCTTCGAGGGCCGCACCATGCCAGAGAACCAGGCGCATCCGGCGTGGGGCTGGTGGACGAGCGACCCGATCCGGCGTCCGGCGCCGCGAGGCGAGTCCTACGGCGGTCTCCAGGCGCGGGCGGTGGCGTGGCTCGAGGAGGCTGGCGAGCGCTGGTCGGGGGCTCACGTGGTGGCGGTGAGCCACTCGGGCACGATCCAGATGCTGCTCGCTCACCTCTTCGGCGTCGCACGGCCGCGCTGGACGACCCGCGTCGACATCGGCCACACCGCCATCAGCCAGGTGCGCTTCGAGGCGGGCATGACCGTGATCGAGCGCATCAACGACGTAGGGCACCTCGTGGCGCAGACCGGCGACGGCGGTTTCGGGGCGTGAACGGCGGCGCTGGAGCCGGCCTCGTGGGCGAGGCGAGCCCTGTCGCGGCCGACGCGGCCGAGGCGAGCCCTGTCGCGGCCGACGCGGCCGAGGCCGGCTCCGTCGAGCGGCGCGCCGATGGCTCGAGCGCGGGCAGCGCCGCCGACCGTAGCCCGCTCGGTTTCGTGGTCGATCAGGACGGTTTCCGTGGCACCTTAGCCGAGCTGGCGACGGCGTTGCGCCGAGGGCGCGTCGAGCCCACGGCGCTCGACCTGCTGAGGTTGGTCGAGGACTTCCTGGCATACTTCGAGCTGCACGCCCAGCGCGACCTCGACGCGGCGAGCGAGGCGTTGCCGGCGGTGGCGGGGGTGGTCGAGCTGAAGCTGCGGCTGCTGCTCCCGCGTCCGCCGCGCGGCGAGGACGAGACGGAGTGTGAGCTGCACGACGAGGTGACGCTGGCTGTCGAGTCGCTGGCTCGGCTCGAGCAGGCCATCGCCTTCTTGCAGCGCCGCCGCGAGCAGCGCCGGCACCTCGTCGCCGCGCGTGCGCCTCGGATCGACTTCCCGCGCCGGTTCGCGCCGACCCGGGTGGCGCTGGCACGGCTCGCGGCTCTCGCCGCGCGGTATCGCGAGAGCGCCTACTTCGAGCTGCTGCGCGAGCGGCTGAGCGTGCCCGAGGCGATGCGCCGCCTGCTGGAGCGGCTCGGACGGCAGACGCGAGCCGACCTCGACAGCCTCACCACACCATCGGACTGGGCCACCCGCACGGTGTACTTCGTGGGGCTGCTGGAGCTCGTGCGCGAACGGCGCGTGCGCGCCGATCAGGGTGCTGCGTACCAGCCGATCGTGGTCGAGCGGCTCGCCGGCGGCGAGCAGCAGCTCGACGCAGCCGAGTGAGCGGGAGTCGCGGAGCCGAAATCGGTAGCAGCGGCGAGGCGGACCGGGCCGCGCTGGATCACGCGCTGGCGAGCGCCGCGTCGGCTTCCCGCGCGAGCTCGTCACGCTTCGCCTCGCGCTTGCGTTGGTGCGGGTCGAGCGTCCGCTTGCGCAGACGGAGGTGCTTGGGTGTCACCTCGAGCAGCTCATCGTCGGCGAGGTACTCGAGGCACTCCTCGAGCGTGAGCGTCTTCGGCGGCACGAGCAGTACGTTGTCGTCCGACCCTGCTGCGCGCACGTTGGTGAGCTTCTTGTTCTTGGTCAGGTTCACGTCGAGATCGCCGGTGCGGTTGTTGGCGCCGACCACCATGCCCACGTACACCTCGGTACCCGGCCCGACGAAGAACACGCCGCGGTCTTGCAGCTTCCAGATGGCGTAGGCGAAGGCCTCGCCCTGTTCCATGGTGACGAGCGAACCGAACACGCGCGTACGCAGCGGGCCCACGTAGGGCGCATAACCGTCGAAGACGTGGCTCAGCAGGCCCTCGCCCTGGGTCATCGACAGGAACTGCGTGCGGAAGCCGAACAGCGCGCGGCTCGGCATCGAGAAGGTGAGCCGCGCCCGATCGCCGCGCTGCTGCAGGTCGAGCAGCTGCCCACGGCGCGTGGAGAGCGCCTCCATCACCGCGCCCATCGACTCGGCGCTCACGTCGGCCACGACCTTCTCGAACGGCTCGCAGCGGACGCCCTCGATCGTCTTCATGATCACCTGCGGGCGCGACACCGAGCACTCGAAGCCCTCGCGTCGCATCTGCTCGATCAGGATCGACAGGTGCAGCTCGCCACGCCCGGACACCCGGTACGACTCGCCACCGAGCGGCTCGACCCGCAACGCCACGTTGGTGAGGAGCTCGCGCTCGAGCCGCTCGGCGATGTGCCGGCTGGTGACGTAGCGGCCGTCGCGCCCGGCGAAGGGGCTGGTGTTGGGCGAGAAGGTGACGCTCACCGTCGGTTCGTCGACGCTCCTGCGCGGCAGCGCTTCGGGAGCCTCGGGGGCGGTGATGGTCTCGCCGATCTGGATCTCGTCGATACCGGCTACCGCCACGATGTCGCCGGCGATCACGCGCTCGACCTCCAGGCGCTGCAACCCGAGGTGCGTGTAGACCTTCTTCAGCCGCGACCTCACCTCGCCGCCGTCGGCCGTGAGCCGCAGCACCACGTCGCCCGCCGCGGCGCTGCCGCGCGTGACGCGCCCGATCGCGATGCGCCCGAGGAAGTCCGAGTAGTCGAGATTCGCGACCTGTAGCTGGAACGGTCCCCGAACGTCGCCGCTAGCCACGGGCGCGTGCAGGGCGATGGTCTCGAACAGCGGTGTCAGGTCCTCGCCCTCCGGCTCGCCATCGCGCCAGGCGCGGCCTTCTCTCGCCACGGCGTGGACGATGGGGAAATCGAGCTGCTCGTCGTCGGCCCCGAGCTCCACCATCAGGTCGAAGGTGAGACTCGCGACCTCGTCGGGGCGAGCGTCCTTGCGGTCGACCTTGTTGATCACCACGATCGGCCGCAGCCCCAGCGCCAGCGCCTTACGCAGCACGAAGCGCGTCTGCGGCATGGGTCCCTCGGCTGCGTCGACGAGCAGCAGGCACGAGTCGACCATGCCGAGGGCGCGTTCGACCTCGCCGCCGAAGTCGGCGTGCCCGGGCGTGTCGACGATGTTCACCCGTTCGCCTCGCCACTCCACGGCGGTGTTCTTCGCCAGGATGGTGATGCCGCGCTCGCGCTCCAGCGCGTTGCTGTCCATCACGCGCTCCACCACCTGCTGATGGGCGCCGAAGACGTTGGCCTGGCGCAGCATGCCGTCGACCAGCGTGGTCTTGCCGTGATCGACGTGGGCGATGATGGCGAGGTTGCGGTAACGCATGCGAGCTCCCGGGGACGCGGCCGAAGGACGCCGAGTCCAAGGCGGCATCCTAGCAGACCGCCGCCTGGTGCGGCCGTCGGGCGCGACCGCGTG
>SKMG01000230.1 GCA_007121175.1 Trueperaceae bacterium
CCGTCGTCGAGGTGCCCTCGAGCGTCGCGGGGGTGGTGCGCGAGATCCACGTCAAGGCCAACGAAGAGGTCAAGGTCGGCCAGACCGTGCTGACGGTCGACGAGGGGGCTGGCGACGGCGAGACGGAGGAGGCGGCCGAGGAGGACGAGGGGGGGGACGACGCTGCCGAGGAGGATCAGCGCGAGGCCGGGGCCCCCGACGAGGACGAGGGGAAGGCCGAAGCCGCCGAGGAGGACGAGGGGAAGGCCGAAGCCGCCGAGGCAGAGGCTCCGGCGGAGCGAGAGGAGCGCAGGGAGGCGACCGATGCCGGTCGCATCACCGCCGACGAGGACAGCGGGCGGCCGCCACCGGCCGCGCCCAGCGTGCGGCGCCTGGCGCGCGAGAAGGGCGTCGACCTGCGCCGCATCTCCGGCAGCGGCCCCCTCGGCCGCATCTCGGCGGACGACGTCCTGCGCTTCGCCGCCGGTGACGGCGAGGAGCGCCGTCCGACGGCTCCGGAGCCGCAGCCGGCAGCGCCCGCGGCGGCGCCGAGCGAGGTCCCGTTGCCCGACTTCTCGGTCTGGGGCGATACCGAGCGGGTGGCGATGTCCGGCGTCCGCAAGGCCACGGTGCGGGCGATGCGCAACGCCTGGGCCACCGTGCCGATGGTCACCCACTTCGATAGCGCCGACGCGACCGAGTTCGAAGCGCTGCGGCAGCGTCACAAGCGCGCCGCCGAGGCGCTCGGTGCCAAGCTCACCCCGACTGCGATGCTGATCAAGGTCGTGGCCGCGGCCCTGCGCAAGTTCCCGGACTTCAACGCCAGCCTCGACGTGGAAGCCCTCGAGATCGTCTACAAGCGCTACGTGAACGTGGGCGTGGCGGTCGACACCGACCGCGGCCTGCTGGTGCCGGTCGTGAAGAACGCCGACCGGAAGAACATGCTCGATCTGGCGGTCGAGCTCGGCGAACTGGCCGCGAAGGCGCGCGACCGCAAGCTCGGACCCGAGGACATGCAGGGCGGCAACCTCACCGTCTCGAACCTAGGCAGCATCGGCGGCCACGGCTTCACGCCGATCGTGGATCCACCCGACGTGGCCATCCTCGGCGTCTCGCGCTCCCGCATGGAGCCGGTCTGGGACGCCGAGCAGGAGACCTTCGTGCCGCGGCTGACGATGCCGTTGGCACTCAGCTACGATCACCGTCTCATCGACGGCGCGTCGGCGGCTCGCTTCCTGCGTTGGATCTGTCGCGCCATCGAGGACCCGTTCCTGATGGCGCTCGAAGGCTGAACGCAGGGGCCCGTCAGTGTGCGTCGGACGAGCGTCCCCGTCGGGGCGCTCGTCCGACGCTCATCGACGCGGTGCTACCATGGCTGAGATATGTCGGCGGTGCCCCAGGTCGTCGAGCCCTCGCAGAGACCCGTGCCGGCGGTCCAGGAGGCCAGCCTCCACGCCACTGGCCTGATCAAGCGCTACGGTCGCAGGACGGTCGTCGATACCGTCGACCTTCGCCTCGATCCCGGGGAGATCGTCGCGCTGCTCGGCCCCAATGGCGCGGGCAAGACGACGAGCTTCTACATGATGGTCGGCTTCGTGCGTCCCAACGCCGGCCGCATCGTGCTCGGCGGCGTGGACGTCACCGGTTGGCCGATGCACCGTCGCGCCCGACAGGGCCTGGGGTACCTGGCCCAGGAGCCGAGCGCGTTCAGGCGCATGAGCGTGCGCGACAACCTGCTCGCCATCCTCGAGTTCCAGCGGCTCGGCCGTGCCGAGCAGGTGCGCCGGGCCGAGGCGCTGCTCGAGGAGTTCGGCATCGCGCACCTCTCGAAGCACCGGGCGGACACGCTCTCGGGCGGTGAGCGGCGTCGGCTCGAGATCGCCCGCAGCCTCACCATCGACCCGCGTTTCATCCTGCTCGACGAGCCGTTCACCGGCGTGGATCCGAAGTCGATCCGCGAGATCCAGGGCCTCGTGAAGGACCTGCGCGAGCGGCGCGGTCTGGGCGTGCTGCTGACCGATCACAGCGTGCGCGAGACGCTCGCGATCGCCGATCGGGTGTACCTGATGTACGACGGCCGAGTGCGCTTCGAGGGTACGCCGCGCGACTTCGCACTGGACGCCGAGGTGCGGACGTCGTACCTCGGACAGGACTTCCAGTTGTGACGAGCAAGGTGCCAACGCGGTGACCTACGTCGCCCTGCTCGTGGTCATGCTGGTCGCCTTGGCGGGCATCATCGCCTACGCGGGCGATCGTCTGGGCACCTGGGTCGGCCGGCGGCGCCTGACCGTGTTCGGAGCGCGGCCCAAGGTCACCGGTCAGATCGTCGGGGTCGGCGCCGGCATCGTCATCATGCTGACGACCTTGACGGTCCTGGCTCTGGCGTTCAACAACGCGACCCAGACGCTGGTCAACGCGCAGCGCACCGCCGACGAGCTCGCCGGCCTGCGGGCGCAGGAGCGCCTGCTACAGACGCAGCTCGTCGACGTCCGCAGGGATCTCGACGCCTTGCAGAGCGACCTCATCGAGGCGAGCGCCGTCATCGAGCAGGCGGAGGCCGACCGGGCCACGGCGCTCGCCGAACGCGATGCGGCACGAGAGGAGCGCGATCGCGCCCAGGCCGAGCGGGACACGCTCGTTGCCGACATCGACGCCACGCAAGCCCAGCTGGCGATGCTGTCCGAGGCATTGGAGGCCGCCCGCGCCGACCTGCAGTCGGTCGAGGCAGAGCTCGAGCGCGCCGAGCACGACCGCCGCAGCGCGCTGCACGATCGCGCCAGCGCCCTCGCCGACGCCGCCGAGGCGCGTGCCGAGGCGCAACAGCTCGAGCTCGAGGTCGAGGCCACGACGCTCGAGCTCGAGGGGGCCAACCTCCGGCTGCTCGAGCTCCAGGTGCTGCTCGCGGAGGCCGACGTCAACGTCCAGGCTGCCGTCGAACGGCTCGAGCGAGCCGAGGCCGCCACGCGCGAGGCGGAGGCCGCACGGGACGCGGCCAGCGCCGAGCGCGACATCGCGGAGGCCGAGCGGGCCGAGGCGCTGGTCGAGGCCGAGGCGCTGCGCGAAACCGCTGAGGCGCTGGCTCTGGAGCTCGACCTCCTCAGCAGCGAGGTGGCCGAGCTCGAGGCGACCAGCACCCGCCTCGCCGACGATGCGCGGGAGCTCCAGCAGGAGAACGTCGGGCTGCAGGCCCGGAACGACCAGCTCGCGAGCACCAACGTCGACCTCTCGCAGCGCAACGAGATGCTCTCGGAGCTCAACACCGGACTGCTCGAGGAGATCCTCGAGGGCAATGAGATGGTCCGGACGCTCGAGAGCCAGGTGGCGGGGCTCACCGACCGGCTCGAGGAGGAGTCGCGGCGCCTCTTCGAGGTGCAGCAGGAGTTCGGTCGGGTCGCCTCTGGCGAGATCACCTTCGAGCGCGACCAGGTGATCTACTCCGGCGCCATCTACGCGAACGATCCGATCGCGGTGCGCGAGGAACTCGCCGAGTTCGTGCGCAGCGCCAACGCCGCCATCGCCCGGTTGGGCGCCGGCGAGGTGGTGCTGTCCGCCAACCAGTTCAACAGCCTCGTCGAGGTCATCGCCGAGACCGAGGGCTCGGACCTCGTGAGGCTGATCTCGCCGCGTAACCAGTTCAGCCCCACCCAGGTGGAGGTGGTGGTGGAGGCGCTCGAGAACACGCGAGTGTTCGAGCGGGGGCGATTGCTCGTGAGCCGCCACGTCCACCTCGGCAGCCCGGAGCTGCCCGCGACGCAAGACGAGCTCCGGGCCGCAGTGAGCCAACTGAAGCTCGATGCCCTGCGGGTTGC